>JASFMT010000385.1:0-4450 GCA_050117455.1 Gammaproteobacteria bacterium
CCATCAGGTCGGCAGAGGAACACAGCGGCGGAAGAATGGACCTGATACCGAAAAACGAAGCGGTGGATCGTGTATTTGATAAAATGGAATCTGCCATGCGAACCAGCGTGGACGATGTCAGCCTGAAGGATATTGCATTGAACATTGAACATGTTCACGCCGACCAGGTTTCCCCGCCCGTTGATATAAAATCCAGCCAGAATTAAGTGTGAACAATATTTGACTATTAAAATATAAACTCGACAGACGGTTTTGCCGATGGGTCCTCGCGATACGTGGCATTGCAGTCGTGCAGCCTTTTCCTGTCAATATTCCTTTGCGTGTTGAAATAGTCTCTAACGGCATCAGCTCGTTGTTGCGCCAGGTTTATTAATTCCTGTTGATCCGGGACACTGGCTTGCTGTTGTGTTTCGACTGTCGTCAGCGCATTTTTGTCCTGTTCCGTT
Organism: Gammaproteobacteria bacterium; assembly: GCA_050117455.1. Lineage (GTDB taxonomy): Bacteria > Pseudomonadota > Gammaproteobacteria > SZUA-152 > SZUA-152 > JAKEGK01. The sequence goes on from JASFMT010000385.1 coordinate 447, forward strand.
GCGATACCGCAAACTGTTAATCCAATATGAGGCGTATCCTGCATAAGCCTGGCGATTTTATCCAGATAGGTTTTCTGATTAGACTGAATGTCGCTGCTGCCCGCAGGAAATATCAGCGGCTCGAAGGCCACTTTGGATGCCTGCCCGGCCACCAACTCACCAACTAAAATCAAAGAACCCCAGGGCTGCAAGGTGTACTTCATATATAATAAAGCAGCACGTTGCATGGTTTCACGAATGGTTTTTATCACAGCGGGCACAAAACGGAAATCAGGATTATCCAGGTTACCTTTCACGGGTACTGACAGTTCAATGCGGCCATTTTTGTCCTTAAGAAAATCGATGGCCATTTCCGGTGGTAGTGGCATTTGTTTGTCATATTGCTGTGCTACCTTGTCGTCGTCTTTAACTAATGTCAGGTTTTTTATGACTATCTTATTCTTGTTATCCAGATTTCTGTTCTTGATGTTTATAGAGCTTATAGCATTCAGAAAACCATGATGAATCTTGCGGCCGGATACTGGCCGCGTGTATCCGGACAACGGGTACAATTCCAGGTTTTGAATTTTTGCATCAAGTGCCGTGGTTAGCTGGGGGGAAAACAGTTGTGATTCACCTTCAAGGGAAAAGCTGCCGGAATCATCAAGGTCGCCGCTGATGTTAATCCGGGTCTTGTTGGCCGGCGCCGTGTTGTCGATGGAAACCACTTTGGCGGACAGTTTGCGCACATTCAACTGAAATTCCGGTTGGACAGACAAGTCCTTGAACGTCAGATTGTTAGTACCCTTTGTTTCAAAAATACCAACCTGGAATGAAAACGTGTTGTCTTTTGCGCCGCTGGTCATTTCGACCGGGGCTGGTTTTGTATCAGGCAGGGGTTGCTCGCCGGTGGCGACAGGCTCAAATGTTTGTTTTACCTGGTCTATGTATTGCAAGCTGCCATCGCGGGATTTTACCAGTTGGCTTTGAAGATCCGAGATTACCACGGACGCTGTTGTTAGCTTATTCATGTCACGAAACTCAGACGTGTCGACGTCCAGTTCCGCGAATTCCACCAGGTAGGGTTTCTTGACACGCTGTTTTGTTTCGTTATCTGGTTTGCCGATTATTCGGGCGTTTCGAACACGCAGCGCGGGGACACGAATATGGTTTTCACTCAACCACTCAAAATCGTTGACATCTATGGAGCCGATGCGCGCAATTTCCAGTCCATTGCCGGTATTAGCAAGTGCCAGTTTACTGACTTCCATATTACCAATGAGATGAGGGGGGCCAATGCTTTTGTCTTTTCTTTTGGCAGATACCTGGCCCTGTGCGGTCACAGTGGCGACATTCATCGTCCATGGTTGGCTACCGGCATCGAAGTTAATGTTGTCAAGGGCAAGGGTGTAATCTGTAAACAGCGATGTCGACAGGTCCAGCCGGTCAATAGCAAGATCGACTTTACCGTTCCAGAGCAATTTGTCATAGGTTAACGTGCTATCTGTCATAGCGGCCGACAGTGAGTGATTGTCAATAAAGCCGGTAATGTTAACCTCGTATTGATTATCTGCATTCAATCCCGATTGCAGTTCCAGCTCCGTGGTTAGTTTACCGCGGGAAAGTGTAAATGCTTTTGAATTGAACAGGGGCGAAAATTTTTCAAGCGCCAGTTCCGAAACGGACAAAGTCGCGGTAAGACTTCGGTTATCATGGAAAGGTTTGGCGGATCCTTCAAATGCCAGTGGTGCGTCATTGACCGCCATATTGATGGAAAAGGTCGATAGCACATCAGGTTCCCAGGGAAAGAAGTCGTTGATTGAAACATCTTTCAATTCGATGTTTGAGTTAAGCTTTTTGTCCTGATAAACAATGGTAACGTCACTCAATGCCAGGCGATGGATGCCCGCCAGCCAGGCCATTTCAGAGTCAGCGGGAGTCGCGTTTGCTGATGCACTGTCGTCCGTGGCCACCGGAATCGCAAGACCGTTGATGACCCAGGTTTCGTCGTCGGGATGTTTAATCGATATCGAACAATTATCGAGACGAAAATTGTTGACAAAAAAGTGATTGGAGAAAAGGGGAATAACATCAATATTGACCAGGGCTTGACGGCAGTTGAAAGGGTTTTGGTCGGTAAACACATATTGCGTATTGTCGATAACAAGTTCACCGGTAAATAAATTAAAGTCAACATTGTCAATTGTGACCTCGCTGGCGCCCAGTTGCCGGATTTGTTTTGTCAACTGATGTTTGATGACAATGGGCGCGGCAATCAGGATAACCGATAATACGATGACTACCGTGGAAGTTATTACCAGTAGGCGATGTTGTTTAAAAAAGCTTTCGCGGGCCGAGAAAATATTTTTTTGTTGGTCAACCAACCGCTGCACCTCTCGTTTTTGTTAATGTTCTCACATGTGGTGAGCAAGCTACGCTTTGTGGACTGCCGAATTTAACCGGGCTGCACAAACTGCGTATTGCTGCTTGATTTCAAATGCATTGTTCATAGCAGGTTTGATTTTCGTTGATCCTTTCATTATAGAGACAATTGCTATACCGGCATTGATCAATGTAAATAACTTGCCACTACATCTGCGGTGTGGCCCGGAACATATCGGCCAGGCGGGTAAAAAATGGCCGTCGACACTCGATGTTATTATATGTTGTTTTTATAAACGGCTGATTCGATACCACGATATGTGATTAACATGAAGTGTGACGATCAAATTAATGGGTGTTGCTTCGGTATGTGACAGTAATAAAGATTTTTAAAATATATGCATGGCTTGTTATTTTAAATGTGAATATATGCCAGTATTTCACTGTAAAACAGGGGGTTAGGTTTGGATGGCGCTTGGTTTAGATGCTGGCGCAACGGCAATGAGAAGCCATCTGAGCCCTGATTACGGACCTGGTGGAGCAGGTGGAGTGCGACTGTCGGTTTGGCTTGTACACGGCCTGCGAAATCGGTTATTGTTTGTACAACATAAGCAACCAACAACAGTCTGACCAATAGACAGAGCCATAGCGTGGGGGCACCGTGGGTAACGCACCCGAGATTCGTATCAGAATTTTCATTAACGTCACCGTGATCCGTTTTGGCGGTTACACCAAGGTGGTGTTGTTGCTTTGTTACAAACCCGTCCTTAGACGCTAGCCGACTGAAAAATTTTCTCTCCTGTCCCCATCCGCCGCTTGATCGCGGATAATTCCCTTCGTTTATCGCTGTCCAACGTGGTGTCATCCGGTGCGGACACGAAAACCCGCAGGTTGTTGCGCTATCGTGGCGTATCATCTACCTTTACAGCGCGCAATCTGACACTTAATCGATGATCATGAATATTCATCCCGTTCGTGTATATACCGTTGGCCATAGTAACCGTACCCTGGACGAGCTTATTCGGATATTGAAAACCAACGATATAAAAATGTTGCTCGATATACGTTCTTACCCGTTTTCCCGGCGTCATCCCCAGTTTGCAAAGGAATCATTGCGCGAAGCGGTTATTGAACAGGATATCCAGTATCACTGGGCGGGCCGCCAACTGGGTGGTATGCGAAAGGTGACCAACGCGGGTGTGCATTCTGCCTTACCTACTGCAGGATTGCAGGGCTTTGCCGAGTACATGAAATCTGAAGCTTTCTCGAAAGCTATGACACAGCTTGTTGGTCTTGCCGCCAAAGGTAATACAGTGATGCTTTGTGCGGAAAAAGTGCCGGAACAGTGTCATCGGTCTTTAATTAGCGATTACCTGGATATTAATAGTGTGAAGGTGATCCACTTGATCGATGAGTCGACACGGGAAGAGCACCGACTGAACCAAGGTGCCCGCAGGGAATCAAATAGTCTGATTTATGATCGAAACGTTACCACGAATTTACAATTTCATTAGCTTAGCGTAAGGCGAATCGAGAGGAAGGATATGTTTGGCTATCAAAAACAAATTCATATGCCCAGTGAAGAGAAAGCGTTGCCGGGCCGCGATACGCCAATGCCGGTACCGGACCAACATTTTGTGAAT
>JASFMT010000386.1:0-4446 GCA_050117455.1 Gammaproteobacteria bacterium
GATTGAAGCAATCGATCATCAAAGTCGTTATGTGCGGCAACAGGCGGCACTGGCGTTGGGACAGTTTGATGACCCGAGAGTGGTGGAGCCATTAACGCTGGCGCTGAAGGATTCGTCCATTGAAGTTCAGGAAGCCGCAACGCAATCATTGCGACGCATACAGAATCCCAATTCGGCAGAGCCTCTATTTGAAGCGCTTCACAATACCAACCAACAAGTCAGAGATGAGGCCGCTTATGTGCTGGGTCAATACAAAGATCCGATGGTCGTCAATAAAATTATTCGTTCCCTGGATGCGCCGAATCACCTGGTGAGAGCAGGTGCTGCCAAAGCGTTGGGTCACCTGGTACACCCACGCGCCATGACGCAACTGGTTGGTTTGCTCCAGGATGATTACGCGGATGTGCGAAAAGCGGCTGCGGAATCGTTGGAGAAATATCACTGGCGTCCCCGTAATGACAACGAAGCTGCCAGGTTTTGTGTCGCCAACCAAAGCTGGGAACAATGTGCGCAATACGGAGAACATGCCATCGAACCATTGGTAGCGGCATTAAACGGTGACGATTCGGAAATTCGGCGTCACGCCAGCCTGATGCTCACCGAATTAAAATGGGAACCGAGGGACGAACGCGCCAAGGGCTCGTTTTGTGTTGCCCGGCAGGATTGGGATGCGTGCGCCCAACTGGGCAAGGCAGCGGTTCCGGCATTGGTACAGGAACTTAAGAGTGAACAATGGCGTGACCGCATGCATTCGGCCGATACGCTGGCCAAAATCCATGACCCTTCTGCTATCGGTGCGTTGATAAACGCATTGAGCGACAACAATGCTGATGTGCGGGTAGCGGTGGTAGAAGCATTAGCAACCTACAGGAAAAGGGCAGTAGTGAAGCCGCTGATTAAGGCGCTGGATGATCACAATCGCGTTGTCCGCCAAACCGCTGCCAGGGTCCTGGAGAACTCCATAGAGCATTACCGCGACCTGAATAACGGCGAAATCAGTAAAGCGTTTGTGGCGGCACTGAAAGACAACAATCGCGGTGTGCGCGAGGTGGCTGCACGATTACTGGGCGAGTTGAAGGATCCCGCCACGACGGATGCTTTGATCGCTGCCCTGAATGATGTGGATACAGATGTACGGATTGCGGCAAAAAAATCGTTGCATAAAATGCGCGACAATCGCGCGATAGGCTCATTGGTCGCAGGTCTTAACGCGGACAACCCCGAAGTACGCTCCGAGGTCATCGGTGCATTGTCGGAATATCAGGATCATCGTGCTATAGAGCCGCTGTTAAGCTCTGTTCATGATTCCGATGCCGAGGTTCGTATCAAGGCGGTTAACGCCTTGAGTACGCTGGATGACCCAAGGGCCGTGTCGGCACTTATTGAGATATTAAAGGATTATCAACCGGCCGTGCGAAAAGCAACTGCGGCAGCTCTTGTTAAAGTAGATGATCCTGGGATTATCAAACCACTTAAAAATTTGCTGGATGACCCGGACGTCGCAGTGCGTGAAACGGCGCGCCAAACCCTGTTAGCAAAGAATTGGCAGCCGACGAGCAAAAAGGAACAGGCACAGTATTGTATCGCCAGGCGTGACTGGCTTAAATGCGAAGCGCTGGGACAAGCCGCCATTGAGCCGTTGTTGCTGGAACTTAAACAGGATGAATCGCCTTACCAGGTGGAAGCAGCACGGGTATTGGGTGAGATCAACGATCCATCGACGATTCAGCCGCTCATTGATGTAATTGCCGAGACGCAATGGTATGACGACGAATTTAAAAAAGAGAAGCTGTTAAAGACCACGACCCGGGCGTTGGAAAAATACGGGATACAAGCCATTCCGGCGTTAAAATCCACACTCACCCAATGGTACATCGCGCAATACACATCCAAAGTTATGAGTGCCCTTGGGTGGCGCCCCCGCACCGAGGAGGAAGAAATCCATTATCTGGTGGCGCGCCGGGCCAACAACGACTTGCAGGCATTATGGCCGGATGCTAAACGAATTTTGTTGAAAGACATTGAATCCAAAGACTCGGATAAAATCAGTAATGCGCTTTACGCGTTTATTGGTATCGGTAAAGAAGAAGTGATTGGTGACTTGCTCAAGTTACTCGACAATCACGGTACTGTTCAGATCGCCGAAGCCTATCTCAACAGTGGTAATGAAAAGCTTGTTGACGGCGCAGAAACCTGGACCCAGGAACGCGGTATGGTGGTACAGCAGTACTCCGAAGGTAACAGCCCCGTCCAGTGGGGACGTTTGTAACTCACATTTTCTCATCACCTCTCCATCGAAACATATGCCACGGGCATCCAGCGTAGCCCGTGGTGTTCTGTGTTGCATTTCAATCGATATCATCTGTGATCGGCCGCTGATAAAGTGCGTTAGTTTCGTGCTATTATTTAATTTTAAAGAGACGAAACCGGTAAATCATAAAAATTGTTTATTAATTAACCAGTCTGTAAGAAATATAATAAGTAATATAATCAGTTAATTACGGCGTTAATCCAGAAACAATATTAATATATTCATCCTGGTAAGTTTGACACTACTGAAGCGCATCGGGATAATGGTGATTATCAATTGTGCATACTCGTTAACAATTTAATATCAAAGCATGATTAAATTGCATTATCGAAACAACAATAAAATGTGCATTGAGAGTAAGTTAGCAGTCGTGATGTTGCAACATCGGTCGGTACCCGTGGGTGGGGATCTCCAAACTATGCAACGAAGCGGTACAGGCATAGTCAAATATATTGGAGTTGGGAGTATGCAAAATCTAACTCAAGAAAAGTTTCAATCGAACTTCAACTTTGATGAGTGGTTGGAGTTGTCCAAACGCGACCCCGAATCGTTTGAGGCGCGGCGTCTGGAATCCATTGAAGAATTTATCAATAGCGTACCGGAAGACAAGCAACATCGCTTGCGTTGTCTGCAATGGAAGATTGACCGGGTACGGGAAAAGATGCCAACACCCCTGGCCGCCTGTGTCGCTATTTCGGATATGATGTGGGATTCATTAGACCGCCTCAATCAGCTATACCACGAGTGTGAGTCTGTGGCCACCGATAAATCAGGCGCTCGCGTGGTTAATCCGCTGCCGAAAGCCAAAATTATTCAGTTTTACAACAAGCAATAAACCGTAAGCTGCGGGATTAAAAGTTACTGAAGCACGTGCATTGCACGTGCTTTTTTGTTGTCTGTTGGTTATCTCAACGAGTCACCAGGCAACTTATAAATTTGCGTATCAGGCCGGAACGCCAACCAGGCGAAAGCAAAATGCACACCCAGATCCAGGCTCTTTAAAGAACGCCCAATTAATTGGCCGGCGATTGCTGTGCCAAACATATTCCATGTTGACCCGGTTTGTAGGTCGACAATCTTACCGTTGTTCAAGCCGAATGTTAGTTGTCGACCATCCAGCGTGGTGGAATAGATTTTCGCTGCCGGGATCGTGCGTGACTCGCCAATGACGGATTTGTCGAGCACCGATAACATGCCGGGCTTGCTGAAAACCGCGACAGGTTCGTTTTCAACAACATCGTTGATGACTCTAAGGTCGTTCACTATACTAAGCGGATATATTTTGGTTTGGCCATTGATATTCAATCCAATAACGCGTTCCATTGGCGGCAGCCGGTCATCGATCGTTCCGCGGTAAAGAAATGGCCGGTCGTTGATATCATCATAACCACGATAGGGGTTTTGGCCATAGGGCCTTGAAAACCCGGTATCGCGGGACAATATTTCTCCGTCCGGGAACTGTTGCTTGAAAGTTTCATAGGCAACGATGGAACCCGGGAGTTGCTCAAGTTTTTGCCCCGCGTAAAAGCCTGCAATTGCCTCGCCGGTAAATTGCTGCCACCAGCTTTCGGTTTGCCGGTCATACATCACCAGGTCACTATTACGTAACCTGCCGGTAGTCCCGAAATCCAGTACATTGCCGTCAACACGGCGCGAAAACACAATGGATGTATAGCACAGCGGGCAAAACGTGACAGTGAGCGGGATATCCGCTATCCGGTCATTGACAATTTCATGATACATCAAAATTTGCAGGGGGTAGGCGCGCGCCGCTCGCTTGAGCGCCACCACGATCACCGGCTCGCGGTCATTGAGCCACTGGTCGGCCCTGCTGGAATCCACGAATTTTGGAACATCAATGGCAGGTATATCATCTCTGCGGGGGCCGCCAGCGATAATCTCATCTACATTAACAATCGTGCGGGAAAAGTCGGTCTTCGGCCAGGCATCGTCGGCGTACACCAGGGAGAATGTTCCAGGGTCAGGAATGACCTTCAGCGCAAGAACGGTCAATATTCCAGCACTGATGGCCAGCCACCGATGACGATTAAAATTGAAGCCAGGAATATTCATACATAAATAGCCGTAGATCGGGCACTTGGTTCCAGGCACACTGGCGCCACTGGATCCCTCAT
>JASFMT010000387.1:0-4438 GCA_050117455.1 Gammaproteobacteria bacterium
GCTTTGCCGTACTGCACAGCAGGAAACGTTACGCATCGAACAAAAATACAGCCGTTACCGCGACGATAATATTATTCACGCTATCAATAACGCCAACGGGGCACCGGTTGACGTAGACAACGAAACTGCCGATTTACTCGATTATGCCCAACAGTGTTACCAGTTAAGCGGCGGTTTATTTGATATTACCTCCGGTGTGTTGCGCCAGGCATGGCGCTTCGATGGCAGCGATAATCTCCCTTCGCCGCAACAGATAGATACGTTAATGGCCAGGATAGGCTGGGATAAAGTACGTTGGCAACGTCCCACTATAACCTTGCAACCGGGGATGGAAATCGACCTGGGCGGCATCGGCAAGGAATACGCCGTTGATCGCGTCGCCAACCTGATGAAATCAAAAACAAAGGTCAGTTGCCTGGTGAACTTTGGCGGCGATATCAGTGTTACGGGTCCTCGCCACAATGGTGAGGCCTGGGTCATCGGCGTTGAAAATCCCGACAGCGACCAACCCTGGACCGGCAACATCCGCGGCTTGCAGCTTGCCCAGGGCGCCATTGCCACCAGTGGTGACGCCAAACGCTTTTTGTTAAAAGATGGTATTCGCTACAGCCACATTCTGAATCCCCAAACCGGCTGGCCGGTTACCGGTGCACCACGTTCCGTGACCGTTGCCGCCAACACCTGTACGGAAGCCGGTATATTGGCAACCCTGGCGTTGTTGCAGGGCGACGACGCGGAGAATTTTTTACAGCGCGAAAAAATCCGTTACTGGTGTGAGTGGTAAATGAAATCATTAATACCAATTTCGTCGTAGACCAATTATGGATTGGCAAACTGATTCATTTAAATCGCAAGGCTAACAGTGCGCAAGGTGACACATACCACACTATTACTTCACACTTACACCCCAAATAATTGATCACCTTGAAGTCGCGGTGGTTGTTCACTATTCTTCAGAAAACTAATACACGATTATCATTTATCAAAAGCGTGGTGAATCTATGTTGCGACTAAATAAAGCAGCCCTTTGGACAGGCATTCTGGCAGCCCTTATGATGAATATGGCAACTGCGCAGGCCGCGATCGTTGGCACAACTGATGTTTTAACCGATACCAAACGGGCGCAGTTAGTCAGGGAACTGGAGCGCGAGGACATTCAACAACAACTGATCGAGATGGGTGTGGATCCTGAATCCGCCGCCAAACGCATTGGCAATATGACGGATGAAGAATTAACGCAACTTGACGGACAGCTTAGCGCTTTACCGGCCGGCGCCGGGTTTAGCAACGTTGAATTACTGCTGATCATTATCATTATTATCCTGATTTTATAGACTGGACAAAACAGATGCCCGGCGAGACGGGCATTTACACGACTTGCCGCTTTTCCGAATGGTGATTCTGGATCATCTGCAACTGCTGATCGAGTTCCTCCAGGTATTGCCCCAGCAAGTGATCGTTGCGGTTTCGGGCGCAGGTGTAGATCTTCCTGGCAATGGCACTCAGTTGATCGTAACCAAAGGAACCACCTAAACCTTTTAGCTGATGGGATACGTGATGGAGTTGTTCCCAGTCCTTGCCTGCCGCCGCCTGCTTGATGGACTGAATCATACGCGGGAGATTCTGCAGAAAGGTATCGTAGATTTGCTTTAACTCGCTATCGTTGACGCCGCCAGTTCCAGTCTGTAATTCGGCAGCATTTGATGGTTCCTGCCCCTCTTGTGCTTGCGTACTCTGCGCCAGATAGTAATCCAGCACACCGAAGAACTTTTCAAATTCAATAGGCTTTACCAGAAAATCATCGGCCCCGGCCTCCAGGCACTCTTCACGATCGGATTGACTGGTGTTGGCCGTCAGCGCCACGATGGGGCCACCGTAACCGGCATGACGGAGCATTCTAATGGCATCGATCCCATTGAGCTCGGGCATTTGCATATCCATGAGAATCAGGTCGAACTCGTGATTCAGCGCTGCATCCACGGCTTCCCTGCCGTTATCGGCTAACTGAACATCGACACCGGATTTGTTCAGTTGAAGTTGGATCAATTGCTGATTTTCCGGTGTGTCTTCTGCTAATAACACATTGCCTTTGTAACGATGCCGTTCCTGCTTTGCCGGCTTGTTGGTCAGCGTTTCACTAATTTCATCCATTTCATAGATAAGCTCCGGTTCGCCAATATCACCGACACTAATGGTAGCCGTAAATGTGCTGCCTTCCCGGGGCACGCTTTCACCAACAATATCGCCGCCCATTTTTTCCGCCAGCTGTTTTGAAATGGACAAGCCCAAACCGGTGCCGCCGAATTTTCGTGTCGTGGACTTTTCAGCCTGTGAAAAGGGCTCGAATACTTTTGCGAGGTTTTGCGATGACATACCGACACCCGTATCACTGACCTCGAATTTCATTAACCCTTCAACCGGCATATAGTAGACATTGATACAGACTATTCCATCGTCGGTAAACTTCACGGCATTGCCCAACAGATTCAATAGAATTTGCCTTAATCGCGTAGGATCTGTAATGATCGCTTTGGGTAACGGAAAATAGAAATTGGTACGGAAGCTGAGACCTTTTTTCCTGATTTTCTCTTCCATCATGGCGGCGACTTCCGACACCACAGCAGCGGGCGAAACCATCATATTCTCAAGTTCGATTTGACCCGCCTCAATCTTGGAGATATCCAGCACATCGTTGATAATCTGATGCAGATGGTTGCCGCTGCGCTTGATGGACTCAGCCGCATGGGCCAGATCACCCTGATCCTGACTGGAATCTCCCAGGGTTTCGGCAAACCCAATAATGGATGTTAGCGGCGTCCTGATTTCATGGCTCATATTGGCCAGGAATTTTGACTTGGCCCGCGTCGCATTGGCGGCTTCAAACCAGGCCGCCTCCAGTTCATGGTTTTTCTCTTCCAGCTCACTGTTTTTGCTGGTAACCAGGTGGGTAACCCGCTTGGCAATCACCGACCCCACCAGCAATAACATCATCATAACGGCGATCATCATGAAAATCGTCGTTTGAAACTCCCATTGCGCCTCGGCGACATCACGCTTCGCGTAGTGTTTTTGAAGCCGTACGAATTGGTCCAGCAGGTTTAACAATTGGCGCTGCGCTGCCAGCGCCTTTTCCAGGGTTTCGGTAAAATCCTTCGGCACCGGATCCATCAATAACATCTCAGCCGCATTACGATTGATCGGTTGCGCGCTACTGGTCAATTCCGTAAGCGTTTCATGAATTTGGCGTTCCTCGTCCGTCATCGGCATGGAGAACAACGCATGCCGTGCGTTGCGGTACATGCCCGAGTATTCATAAAACTGCAGCAAATCCTGATCGCGTACAAAATAGTCATCCGTGGCCAACATACGTTGCACCGTGAGGGCACGCAACCGGATAGCATCGCGCATTTTAAGCGCCAACGCGGTTTTCTCATTGCCCACCTCAACAATGTGACTCATGGCGGTTTTAGTATTGTGTAACTGGTAGAGCCCCAAAATGCCCATCAGGAATGTCAGCCCCAGCACGGCAGCAAAACCGAGCCGTACAATATTACGGATACGGGATTGTTCGCCGGTGGTGTCGGCGGTATTCAGTTGAGGTGTTCGCTTGCTTGTCAAAATAACATTCGATTTGTTGGCGAGTGAAAAAACCGGGCATTCCGGGCTGTGTGCCTCTCCAGCAAACACACAGGTGGACTCTTTTGATATCGACACGGCGCGCGACCGGCTTTAATAAAACAACGGCCGGGAGACCCAATTTAGCCCAGTAAAACAGCAGGATAGCGCCATTTTTGTGTATTATTAGCGCACCACGGCCGGCGCCACGGTGGCTTTCGCGTATTCTGTGCGAACCGTCAAATTGTGAGACAATAAGCGCCGTTTCATTGGCAAAAAACGAGAGACAGCTTAAACAATATGGAAAATACGCATTGGTTATCACGCGTAAAAAATGGCCTGGCCACAATCTGGGCGAAACTGCGCAATGGATTGCGGTCACTGGCAGCGCTATATCACATGGAAAATTTAAAACAACGGGGCATTCTGTGGTCCTCGGTTTTGCTCCTTGTCACAGCCATCGTCGCGCTATATATCCTTGGAATATTCTGGAGCCAGGAACCTGAATCCCGGAATGTCAGAAACATTGCCCTGGAAATGGCGCAAAACGATAAAGAACGCGTTGTGCCCGGTGTTACAACAACTGCTACCGAAATTTTTATTGTCGACACGTTGCTAAACAAGCGCGGCGGCTATCTTAGTAACGACATCTTCCCACCAACGTCATTTTTTGGACTATTTCCGTTACTGGATAACATTCCGAACTGGGAATTCGGCGCATTACTCATGGCGCGGGACACGGCACGCGTGCTGCGCAACGATTTCAGCCGTTCACAGTCACAATCCCTGGAAAACCCCGACCTTGCCGAAGCCGAACCATTGC
>JASFMT010000388.1:0-4372 GCA_050117455.1 Gammaproteobacteria bacterium
TCCGCTTGCCACACGAAAAACGCGGCATTGAGCAGGGCAAAAAACATAAAAAGTACTTTCATAACGTATTCAATTGCTTCCCGTTATTGGTCTGCGGTCACAATGCGCAATCCGTGCAGGACCAGATCAGGCTCCGGGGTGTAATCAGTGATTTCGGTGAGGGGCATAATTTGCCCTGCAGCTCCACCGGTGACCAATATGTTGATATCGGTATCGTCACCACTTTGGGAAAGTTTGTCACAAATCTGGTGAATAATACCATCCACTGCCTTGCTGGCAGCAAGATTAATACCGCTGGTCATGGCCGCCTGGGAATTATTGACAAACGCCTCCGCGGATAATTCGTTCGTCGGGCGATATTGGCCCAGATCGGCGGTACTCCCTGCAAGGGCCCGCCACATCAGGCCGGGCCCCGGAATAATCGGCCCGCCCCGGTGCTGGCCATCCGCCATAACTGTATCCACGGTAATCGCCGAGCCGCAATCAATGATGACATTATGTTGGCCCGGATGGAGGTGGTTGGCAGCTATCACCGCCATCCAGCGGTCGGCACCCAATTGGGTATGGTCCTGATATCCATTGACCACATTGCCAAAACGTTCGGCGGTAATCATAAACCGGGGATTGACGTCCCAATGACTCACACACCAGTCGGTTACCTGCTGGGCTACGGATGGACCTGCAACATTGACAATACTTACGGCTGGATACGGCGCATTAATACTGCCCCATTGGTGATCCAGCACTTCCGCCACGGACCGCTCATGATGATCGGCGGTCCGGGTTTGTTGTTTGAACGCATCGCTATTGAACGCGGCCAGATTCCACTTCAGGCGCGAATTACCAATATCGACAAGCAGGCAGGTTTCGCTCATGACGTTAAGGGACTGAATTTATACCGCACGCAGCGACAGTTCACCGCTGGGATAACTGGTAATCTGGCCTTCGTGTTCGACGCGCAACGCGCCGCTTGGATCAACACCGCGGTTAATACCGGATATGGTGCCTGACGGCAACTGCAATTGAACCCGTTTATCGTGGTAGACATCCATCGAACTCCATTCTTCGATAAAAGCCGCGAAGCCACGCTCACTAAATAACTCGTATACGTACATTAAATGGGAAATCAGGTGAGCCGCCAACTTGTTACGCTCGACAGCGCGGTTCATCACGTCGCTCAAACTGATATAAGGCTGGTCGATTTGATCTGCGGCTGTTGCGGGCAAGCGCACGTTGATACCAACACCCACGACGACATTGGTAGGACCGTTGGATTCGCCGTGCATTTCCAGCAAAATACCGGCAAGTTTTTTGCCGTCCAGCAATATATCGTTGGGCCATTTCAAACCCACGTTTACTGCTCCCAGTTGACGGATGACCCGCACCACCGCAATGGCGGCCGCCAGACTAAGACCGCTGAGGTGTGCCGGTCCGGTGTTGAATCGCCACAGTTGTGATAAATAAATGTTACCACCAAGCGGTGATACCCAGTTTCGTCCCCGCCGCCCTCTTCCGTCGCTTTGTGTTTCCGCCAGGCAGGTGGCACCGGCAATGGGATGGCTGTTGACCTTTTGGGTCAAATAGCGGTTGGTGGAATCGACGTCCCAAAGGACGCTGATATCACCTGCATAGTTATCACGGAGCCCAGCAAGGGTATGCGCAATAATATCTTTGTCCAGCAACTCCACGGGCTGGGACAACCGATAGCCCTTACCCTGTACGGCAAACACTTCGACACCCCGCGCCTGCAGGCCCTGAATCACTTTCCATACGCCTGAGCGGGACAGTCCTAATTGATTTGCGAGTTCCTGGCCAGAATGAAACTGTCCATCCGCCAATATGGCCAGGATTTGTGCATCTTTACCCATCGAAATTGTGAAAATCCATTTAGTGATACTTCCGGCAGGAAATAACTTCTACAAGGGATTTTAAGAGACTAGCTGGTCGTTGTCGATGGCATTCAAGCCTTCTTTGAGAACGTAGGCTTCAAAGCCATTTTCAGATAACAGGTAGGTAGCCGTGGAACTTCTACGGCCGGTATCGCAGTACATAATGTATTTTTTATTTTTATCCAGTTTCCCCACTTTTGAGCGCAGTAATGGCAGGGGAATATTGACGCTGCCATTAAGTTTCTGCGACTGATGCTCAGCTGGTAAGCGCACATCAATCCAGATACCGTTGCCGTTGGCTATTTCCTTGGCTTCTTCATAGTTCACCCAGTTGAGCAATGGCTCATTCATGAGTTCCAGAAAATCATCTTTGGACAGGCTCATTAAAACACCGGGTGTTAACATCACCACCGAAGCATTGCGTTTACCACCGGAAATCAATGCCTCTTCACCGAAATTATCACCGACACCCAGGCGGGCCAGCGCGACACCTTCAGGGTTTTTACGCGTCTTACGAATCACTTCACATTTGCCTTCGCGGATCAGATAGAAATGTTCACCCTCATCGCCCTGGCGAATAACCATCTGGCCTTTATCAAACCGCTTTTCTTCCATTTTCATGAAGATTTTTTGAATATTGGCCGGCGGAATACGCTGAAATACCTTGGCCTGTAAAATGCGGGACATCCAGTCGTCATCCTGCTCGGTGTTATCCAGTTCCTGGACTTCGTATCCGCCGGATTGCTCCCAGGTCAGCATAATATCCAGCAGATTGGGATCGACTTTGAGATATTTGATATTGGATTTGGCGCGCGCGGTATACTGGTGGACCTTGCCCTGCTCCAGGGGCAACTTGGCCATTTTGGTGCCACCGGCGATTTGCCGGCTGATTCCCGATGCCGTGGTTAGTTCTACCTGTCCTTCCAGGACGTAAATAATCCGCTGTGCTTCATCCCCGCTTTTAAAAAGCACCTGACCCTGCTGCGCAACACTTAGTGTTGTTTTACTTGCCAGTTCCTGTAAATAATCGGGGGAGAGCGCCTTAATCGGAACCAGATCAGCCAGTAATGCTGGTTCGATTCGTTGGTTTTCATTAGCCACTTTACGCTACACCTGAATATCCGTTTTGATCCAAAATGACTCCGATTTCCGGCCCACAGCCGGTTGCCAGCAAACTATAATAGTTTTTATTTCAATAAGTTCGGCGAGACGTGGCGCGCGAAACAAGCTGCCTAATAGGCTTAATTAAATATCGTTCGGATTTGAGAAAAATTGAAGGAAATTTCCGGATGTAACCGTGGTAGCACGGCCATTTCTGCAGATTTGTGCAACACCGCACATTTATATTATTGCTTTAATAACAATCAGTTACAGAATGTCGTCTGCGCAAAAACAGGCCTGAAATAGCGATTATGGGGATATTATCCCCTGGTGATCGTATGCTGTAATTTCATAGCATTTTGCGAAAGATGCACGATTTTTATCACGCTGCACGATTAAAACGTAACACCTAGTTGTGAACTCACCGCTTTTTCGTAGGAATTACCGGCAACACCCACATCGAGAAAAAAACCCGATCCCCAATGGATACCCAGGCTAAAAACCGGGTCACCACCTGCCCCGATACCTTTCATATTACGGCTTATGCCACCGCGAAATTTGAGAAACGAAAAATACGGCCATTCAGCGCCAAGTGACATCACCTGGGAATTGCTGCCGGTACCGACCGGATCATTCTCTACCATGTCCATATCAAACGCATACAACCCCTGCCTTCCCAGGTCGTAGGCAACGCCGGCGCGCACCTGTGGATCAATGTTGATTTTGCTGCCCAGTGAAGTGGTATAACTGAGTGAACGGATATTTTTTATAACCAGGCCAACCCGCCACTGCGAATCAATTTCATGGGCGATACCAAAATCCAGATTAATTTCGAAATCTTGATTTTCATCTTTAACGGTGGTGCTATCACCGGTTGTGGCATCAGCTGTTAAATCGTAAGTGGTAACCTGCATAATTTTAGGCGTGATTCCGAATGCGATATCCCGTCCAAACACATTGAATTGTTTCGACATCGCCATGCCAATTTCCGTCACGATCAGGTCACTGGCAGTAGCTTCTGAAGTAAGATTACCGGTCTGATCAGTTATCTGCCCGTCAGGTTGTACAACATTGGGGTAGTCAGATATGGCCTGGGCTACCTGCCCGGCTTCAATTAACTCCATGGCATTTACATAGTCTTCAAGCAACTGCAGGTCTGACTCAAAGTCTGTAACGACACCGTCGCCCACGGTGCGCCGGTTAATAATAATCGCACCGCCTTCATATTTATGGCCTATCCCCAGAATCATTCCAACGTTCGCCTCGGCCTGGACAGGACCATCCAGCAAAGTATCAAGGTTGGATTGCAGGTCTGTAGCGGCAACTAATACGCCGCGGGCATTTTGTGCTGTTTGGTTTGTGTTAAAAGCACTTATGGAATC
>JASFMT010000389.1:0-4371 GCA_050117455.1 Gammaproteobacteria bacterium
TGGAAAACGCCAGCGATAATTTGTTAATGGGGCACTTTGCCGAACGTTGTGTTGACCAATATGCCTTTACCCGCGAGCAACAGGATGACTATGCCATCGAATCGGTTAACCGTGCGCGGCGAGCCATCGAGGAACAACAGTTCGCCGAAGAAATTGTGCCCGTACCCGTTTCCATCAAAGGCCAGGAACACCTGGTGACCGATGATGAACAACCGGGTAAGTCCAACATCGAGAAGATACCGAAATTAAAACCGGCGTTTCGCAAAGACAATGGTACGGTTACCGCGGCCAACTCTTCCTCCATTTCCGATGGCGCGGCGGCTGTTTTATTAGTGCACGCCGACGATGCCAGGCAACATGATATTCAGCCTCTGGCCCGAATTGTCGCCCATGCCAGCCACGCACAGGCACCGGAAGACTTCACTACCGCCCCGATTGGCGCCATTAACAAGTTAAAAGAAAAAACCGGCTGGCACGATGACGACATTGATTTGTACGAAATCAACGAAGCCTTTGCCGTGGTTGCCATGGCGGCCATACGTGACCTGTCACTGGACCCCAACAAAGTAAATGTGAATGGCGGTGCCTGTGCCCTGGGCCACCCCATCGGGGCCACCGGAACTCGGCTGGTAGTAACGTTAATTCATGCATTGAAACACCGTGGATTAAAACGCGGTATCGCATCGCTGTGTATAGGCGGCGGTGAAGCCACGGCCATCGCCATTGAAGTTATTTAACGTAGACGGTTTAAACCAACAGTATCAGGTCATAGCATGCCGGTTATTCAATCCCAGTTAAATACAGACTCCGAAGTGTTCCAGACCAACGTCAGGCACATCAAGGCTTTGACGGAAGATTTGAAACTGGCGCTGAGAAGCGCCAAAGAAGGTGGCTCGGAAAAAGCCCGCGACCGGCACGTGCAACGGGGCAAGTTACTGGTACGGGATCGCATCGGAAAACTCATTGATCCGGACAGCCGGTTTCTGGAGTTTTCCACCCTGGCAGCGTATGGCCTTTACGACAACCAGGTACCCTGTGCCGGCATCGTCACCGGCATTGGCACCGTGCAAGGCCAGGATGTGGTCATCGTTGCCAACGATGCCACGGTGAAAGGCGGTACCTACTATCCCATGACCGCCAAAAAACATTTACGCGCCCAGGAAATTGCCGAACAAAATCACCTGCCCTGCATTTACCTGGTGGACTCCGGCGGCGCCTACCTGCCTTTGCAGGATGAAGTATTTCCGGACCGCGACCATTTTGGACGCATCTACTATAACCAGTCGCGCATGTCCGCCAAAGGCATTGCCCAGATCGCCGTGGTCATGGGTTCCTGTGTGGCAGGCGGTGCCTATGTCCCGTCCATGAGCGATGAAACCGTCATCGTTAAAAACCAGGGAACCATTTATCTGGGCGGACCCGAACTGGTAAAAGCCGCTACCGGTGAAACCGCGGATATTGAACAACTGGGTGGCGGCGACATGCATTGCCGTACCTCCGGCGTCAGCGACCACCTGGCCGACAACGACGATCATGCATTGCAAATTACCCGTGATATTGTCGCCAATCTTAATTACCACGGCGCCGCTTCCATTCCACAACGGGAATACAGCGAACCACTATACAGTGCCGACGAACTTTATGGGGTCATCCCCCAGAACACCAAGGAACAATATGACAGCCGTGAAATCATCGCCCGGCTGGTGGATGGTTCCGAGTTTCATGAATTCAAGGCATTGTTTGGCCGCAACCTGGTTTGCGGCTTTGCGCACATCATGGGCTACCCGGTGGGCATTCTGGCCAACAACGGTGTGCTGTTTTCAGAGTCAGCGCTGAAAGGCACCCACTTTATTCAACTGTGTAATCAACGCAAAGTACCTTTATTGTTTCTGCAAAACATCACCGGTTTTATGGTGGGCACCCAGTTTGAACAGGGCGGTATCGCCAAGCACGGCGCGAAAATGGTTTCCGCGGTTTCCTGTTCCAGCGTTCCCAAGTTCACGGTGATTACCGGCGGATCTTTCGGTGCGGGCAACTACGCCATGTGCGGCCGGGCCTTTGCGCCCAGGCAACTGTGGATGTGGCCCAATGCCCGCATCTCGGTAATGGGGGGTGAAATGGCTACCTATGTGCTAAGCTCCATTCGCGAGGAAGGTATGAAAGCCCGCGGCCAGAACTGGAATCCTGAAGACAAAGCGGACTTTGAAGCATCGGTGCGACAGCAGTTTGAAACGCAATCCCATCCCTACTACGCCACCGCCCGCCTGTGGGACGACGGCATTATTGATCCCCGCGATACCCGGCAGGTTATCGGCAGGGGCTTGCAGGCCGCGGCCAACGCACCCATCGAACACACGGATTTCGGTATATTCAGAATGTAAATTCAAACAGTAGTCATAGCTAACTTATATCACGGCAAAAAGGTACCGGCATGGCAGAGAACCTTCTCGTATCCACCGATGAACGCGGTGTTTGCACCATCAAGCTCAATCGTCCCGACGTACACAACGCGTTTGACCCGGATCTCATAGAAAATCTGTCAATACAGTTAACCTTTGCAGCAGATGACGATGCGGTGAGAATCATTGTCATCACCGGCGAAGGCAAAACCTTTTCCAGCGGCGCCGATATCAACTGGATGCGGTCCATGGTGAAATATGACCATAACCGCAACAGCAAGGACGCGCTGAAACTGGCACAAATGCTCCACAAACTTTACTCGCTACCCAAGCCAACCATTGCACTGGTCAACGGCTCAGCCTATGGCGGTGCCCTGGGTATCATAGCCTGTTGCGATATCGCCCTGGCGCATAGCGATGCAATTTTTGCTTTCACCGAGGTGAAATTAGGCATTGTACCTGCCGTGGTTTCACCCTATATCATCAGTGCCATTGGACACCGCAACGCAAAGCGTTTGTTTTTGACAGCAGACAAATTCAATGCCGGCGATGCACGACAAATGGGATTGCTGCATAAAGTCGTGGCACCGGATGAACTGGATAACACACTGCAGCAAGAGCTCGGCTTACTGTTCAATGGCGGGCCGTCCGCGCAGCTGGAGTGCAAACGGCTGATTCACAAGTTTACGGATGTCTCCGATGACGTGGCTGAATACACGGCGGAACTGATCGCGCAAATCCGCATTTCACAGGAAGGACAGGAAGGATTAACGGCCTTTCTCGAAAAACGAAAACCAGACTGGGTTAAATCATAACGCAACGATGATCTAATGATATGCCATCACTGCCCCAACAAGTTAAGGTCGTCGAAGTGGGTCCCCGCGATGGACTTCAATTTGAACCAGCGACATTAAACGCGGCCGACAAAGTATCGCTGATTGAACAACTGGCTGACTGCGGTCTCACCCACATCGAAGCCGGCAGTTTTGTGGCTGCTGATAAGATCCCCCAACTGGCGGACAGCGACCGGGTTTTCCAGCTGTTATCGCCTCGCCAGGGCGTTGTTTACTCAGCCCTGGTACCCAATGAGAAAGGCATGCAACGCGCCATAGCCGCGGGTGTTACAACCGTCGCCGTCTTTACGGCGGCATCCGATACCTTTTGCGAAAAAAATATCGGATGCTCCATTGAAGCCTCCTTGCAGCGCTTTGAACCGGTGATGCAACTGGCCCGGGAGCACCATATAAATGTACGCGGTTACGTATCCTGTGTGCTGGGTTGTCCCTATGAAGGCCATATCACCCCCCAAAAGGTGGCGGATGTCGCACGGCGGTTACACGATGCCGGCTGCGGGGAAATTTCCCTGGGTGATACCATCGGTGCAGGAACACCGTTACAGGCGCAATCACTCGTGACGGCGGTTAGTGACGTGATACCCGTTGACAAACTGGCTGTGCATTTTCATGACACCCGGGGTCAGGCATTAACCAATATCCTTGCCTGCCTGCAAATGGGTGTCAATATAGTGGATGCATCGGTTGCAGGTCTAGGCGGCTGTCCTTATGCTAAAGGTGCGGCGGGCAATGTAGCCACGGAAGATGTGGTTTATATGTTACACGGCATGGGCATTCAAACCGGCGTTGACCTGGAATGCCTTATTACCGTTGGTAATCGCATTTCAAATACATTAGGTCGCGACAACAACAGTCGCGTTGGCAAGGCGGGTATTCCCCATTGGCTAACGAAGAAGGCATCACCATGACGGCCAGACAACCCATACATGCGTTTATCACCGGCGGTGCTTCGGGCCTGGGCTTTGCCACGGCGCAAGCGATTGTCAACAACGGCGGCAAAGCTGCCATCATTGATAATAATGAAGACGCCGGCCAGCGGGCTTCACAGAGCCTGGGCGCCAATGCGTTCTTTATTGCTACCGATGTCACGAGCGAATCGCAGGTTGATGCAGCAGTCG
>JASFMT010000390.1:0-4368 GCA_050117455.1 Gammaproteobacteria bacterium
TTGCTGGCTTACAACGTCGCTGCGGGCTCTGCTATCGGCGGTCTCACTAGGCTCCAGTTGAGTAATGAATATGGCCAGCACGATAACCAGGGCGCCAATACCCAAAACAGCCGCCTGGCCTAGCAAATGAAACCGGCGGCGGGTAATACGCGGGTCCGGCGTATAGTCAGAGCCGGTGTTGAGGAAGGCGGCGACCGGTTGCGGTTGTGGTTTTGCCTTGATTTCCTGGCTGAAATCGATGGTCAGATCCGGGTTTTCCAATGCCTCCAGGACCGCGGCAGCCTTGTTATCCGACCTGGAACTGGAAGTATCCGCGCGCTTCTCTTTGATCGCGGCGCTAGGCGCGTTATCCAGGCGCATCAATTCTTCATAGGCACGCCCGACTTTGTCCACACATTCTGCGGCACCGGGTTGCTTGTCCTGGCGCAGCAATCTCATTAGCAGGTCGTAATGGCGTTCGATGTCCGCGACGGTGGCGTTGTTTTGCAGACCCAGGACACGATAATGATCGCCCCGCGCAGAAAACAGGGTGCGGCGGATAAAAAACCGCACGGCCGCCCTCAGCATCACAGGTGAAATGCCCATCACGGCGGCTGGACTGACCTTCGTCAAAACCTGGTCGTCGGACACGGCCAGCTCCAGTAACTCACTGACGCCCTCCGGTAACGGCTGAGTAGGATCATCCAGGCCTGGAAAACTGGAGGGAGAACGATGAAAGGCCAGTACCAGACGTAAAATTCGCCGCAGGATGACGTCTTCTGTTGAAGGCGCGGCGCTTGCCGCCGGCGCCTTGTGTTGTTGGGCAGGAATTTCTTTATTTGGCTGTTTAGCAGCGCTGTCTTTTCCACCGGGAATCACGCGAAATAAATCCCGTTCCGAAATCTGTGCCCCAACTCTGCCCTGCTCGTCTTCGATAATCTTTATCTCGCCCACATCGTCATGATCTGTTTCCGCTTCAGCAACGTTTTTGCGTTTCACCGTGTTGCCCAAAACATCTTCCTCGGACTGCTCTTCTTCCTTGTCCTCGATGGCAACTTCCGGTTTTTCTTTGTTGTTGTCTGGCTCCGATTTAGCTGCCGTTGGTGTCTCAACTTTGCGCCGGGCCTGTGTGGCTGGTTGTTGCTGTTGCTCACGCTCAGCGCCCCTGGCCACAACCTGTTCCGATTCACGGCTGTCATCGCTATCGACAGAGATACTCTGATCAAATGCCGCTATAAAGTCCTCGGTAATTTCAATAAAATCTTCGTCTTCGGCGTCAAACACCGGCATGTGGGGCTCAATGCGCGGGTCCTCGCTTTTTGCTTTGGATTGTTGGCGCCCTGTTGGATTAGCTTGACTTGCCGCGGCCGCCTTTTGTGTGTTGCCTTCATCTTTAGCTTCAGACGCCGTCCCTTTCCGCGCAGACTTGGCTTGTTGCTGCCTGGGTATCGCTTTTGTTTCGGGTTTCGATTTTGGTTCCTGATCTTCCGCCGGATGCTTTGGTTCTACCGATGCGGCTGACGGACTTTCTTCCTTGACTGATTCCGCCGGGCGCATTGCTTCCCCACCCGTTTTAGTTTCAACTGGAGCAGACTGGCTTTCGGGCGCTACGACGTCGTCAGATTGCCCCCCTTCCCCGACCGATGGCTCCGTGCCAGCATCACTTTCGTCTTCGCTGCCAAAGGCGGTGCCGGATACTTCCTGCTCCAGCTCTTTGCGCACCATGTCCACCAGTTCACCGGTGACATTGTGTTGTTCTTCCATGCATCCGTACAACATGATGCGATCACACAGCATATTAATGCGCCGCGGAACCCCTTCGGTATACTCGTGAATTTTTTCAAAGGCAATTTCCGCAAAGTGCGGGTCGTTATCCCAGCCTACGTGGCGCAGCCGAGACTCGATATAGCGCTGGCTTTCATCAGCCGCCAGCGGGCTCAAATGAAAATTGGCGATGACCCGTTGGCGAAGTTGCTCCAGGTCCGGGTCTTCCAGCATTTTGCGGAACTGGACCTGCCCCAGCAGGAAGGTCTGTAGCAAAGCATTGTCGCCAACGTACAGGTTGGACAGCATGCGCAGCTCCTCGAGGGATCGCGCCGGCAGGTTTTGAGCTTCGTCGATAACAAGCAGGGCTCGTTTTCCTTCGCGAGAACGAGCCAGTAGAAAGGATTCGATGGTTTTGAGCAACGCGGCTTTGTCGAGATTTTCGTAGCGCAGACCAAATGAGGCCGCCACCATGCGCAGCATGTCATCGGCTTCCAGTTGGGTCGTGGTCAGATGTGCCACCACCACGTTTTTCTGACCCAGTTCATCCAGCAGGATTTTGGCAAGGGTGGTCTTGCCAGTGCCAGGCGCGCCGGTGATGACCACGAATCCTTCGTTCTGGTGCAACCCATAACGAAGATACGCCAATGCCCGTTTATGGCCGCGACTGGGAAAGAAAAACCCCGGATCAGGGCTTAACCGGAACGGTTTCCCTGTCAGGTTATAGTAGGATTGATACACGTTACTGCTCTCTCAAAAATGCCAGGAATGTTTAACCTCAAAACAGGCATTGACACTGCTAACACATTGAGTAACTCAAAGTAAGGACTTCCAATATCAACGCTCCCGGCCTGAAACCGTGTAGTTGTTGGTATGGTTATCGCCTTGGCGACTCTTGGCAACTTTCTGCACGCAAATTCACTACGAAAGGCCGCCTTACTTTTCATCAATTTATGACAAATTGTGCGTCAACACCTGGAACTCTGTGGGCTTAACAAACCTCGTTCACTAAGAACTGACCCCGTCCGTTAAGCCGGCCACACCAGGCCGATGATTTCGCTTGGCTTGCGAACATACGCAACGTTCTTACAGTTGATTGTTACGTTGTGAATTCAGCCAGTTAACCGTTCCGTGGCGCGCAAAATTCCCTAATAAAACTGGCCTAAACACCTGATGTGGTTTAAATTCTCACTACTATAACTTTTTGCAATCGCTAAATTCAAGTGAAATTTTAACCAAAATTTTACAGTACGACAGACATGGAAATTCGTTTGATTCTTCACCACCCTGCCCGTAGACTAGCCCGGTTTTAAGACATTGAAAGCAATCGGATTGGCGCTTTGTCATTAATGTGACAGGGAACCAGTGTTATGATCCCGAGCTTTCGCAAATGACGAATTTGGAGATTTAATGGGAAACAGTATTCTGGTAACCGGCGGTGCCGGTTACATCGGCAGCCACGTAGTGCGCCAGCTGGGCGAGGCCGGCGAACAGGTCGTCGTATTGGATAATTTGTCGACAGGATTTGCCGATGCCGTGTTATACGGCGAGCTGATTAAAGGTGACACCGGTGACCGGGAGCTCGTTAGCCGGGTCCTGGACGAACATAACGTGGATACAGTGATGCATTTCGCCGCTCACACCATCGTACCGGAATCCGTGGCTGATCCGCTGAAATACTACGGCAATAACACCTGCTCCACCCGCAACCTGCTCCAATGCTGCAAGGAGGCCGGGGTAAAGCACTTTATTTTCTCATCCACTGCGGCCGTGTATGGTATTCCGGAAGGCGAATTTGCCACCGAGGAAAGCCCGCTGGCCCCCATCAATCCCTACGGGACTTCCAAGCTCATGTCGGAATGGATGCTGCGCGATTTGTCCGCTGCCAGCGATCTGCGGCACGTGGCGTTGCGTTACTTCAACGTGGCGGGCTCGGACCCGGAGGGCCGTATTGGCCAGTCTACCCTAAATGCCACATTGCTCATCAAGGTGGCCGCCGAGGTGGCGGTGGGAAAACGGAACCAGTTGTCTATATTCGGCACCGACTACCCCACCCCGGACGGCACCGGAATCCGGGACTATATTCATGTGGAAGACCTCGCCTCGGCCCATGTGAGCGCCCTGCGCTATTTGCGCGAGGGAGGCGACTCCACCACCCTCAATTGCGGCTACGGCCACGGATACAGCGTTCGGGAAGTCGTGGATGCCGTGAACCGGGTACATGGCGAGCCTATCAAGGCTGTGGAACAACCTCGCCGCCCCGGCGACCCACCCAGCCTCATCGCCAAGGTCGACAAGATCCACAACACCCTGGATTGGCAGCCCCAATACGACGACCTGGATTTTATCGTGAAAACGTCGCTGGAATGGGAGAAGACGTTGTTGGAGAAAGGGGATTAAGGTTAAGTATCGGGAGGCAACCGAAAGGTTTTGATGGGCGGTGAGGCTGTGAAAGTATCCACCGTAGGGTGCTGCTGAGGGACGAAGCGCACCGTGATAAGCGCCATAGCTTCCGGATTATTGCTGTTCGAGAAACTCACCAAAATCCATGAGCTATCCATCGACATGATCACGGTGAATAGTCAAGCGGTTCTGGTTCTTGAAAGTCTGTCTTTCCAAGGTGCG
>JASFMT010000391.1:0-4368 GCA_050117455.1 Gammaproteobacteria bacterium
GACCTGGTTATCCACACCCTTGTAGACGACCAAGCCCGTCTTGGCTGGTTGTACCTTTGCGACTACCTGCCATTGCGGCGACTGCGGTTGCTCAACAGTGTTTACATTTTGCGAACCATTGGAGCCGCCTCCCATTGTTGGAATAACACCGGCCGATGGCATCAATATGCCTTGCTGCGGAAGAACAGTCCTGACCAACGCCGGGTCAGTAATATTGGAACCGGCCGCTCTTATCAGCACGGCCGCTGGCTTATGCATCGGTTGGTTTGCCGCCATTTCGTCAATGACGTTATTATCAGCAGGCTGTCGAGAAAGGTGCGCACCATCTACGGAATTTTTGCTGGAATTACTGTGATTCCCTTCTTCGGTTGATTTTCCGTCTTTTGTATCACTGGCTGCTGCTTGTTGATTCTGGGCGTTTTCCAGTTCAAGGAATGCCTTCTCCCATTGATAATCCCAGTGTTGAACGTCTTTTACGGTTGAACGAGACTGGGCAGCCGTCTGGCTGGTACTTTGCAATCCGTTGTCGATGTTATTAATGTCAGTCATGATGGCGTCCGCCTGTTTTGCACGCATAATTCATCATTGGAAGCAGAAATTTGCTTTTCGGTTTCGCTACGATACTCTTTTAACTTGTCATGTTTGCGTCGCTCTACCAATTCCATTTGCCGCTTTTTATTTAGCAGCAGGTTAGACGTTTCCTCACGGGTTTTCATCGCCATGTCATAGCCGTTTCTCGCATTGGAAAGATCGTGACGCTTTTCCGATAAATATCCTCTTTGCATCATCAATTCCTGCACAGAAAATCCGCCTTGACTATTACATGTCTCCCTGACATTGTTTTCGATTCCTTCGACGTCGGACCGGGCTTGTTGCAGCGTCGATTCCGCGTCCTGCAGGATTTTATCAGCCCGTGCGCAGTCCGCTTTGGCGGTTTCCATCTCCATCGCCCGGTGCCTGGTGAGCACGGCGAGTGTATTAATCATTTTTTTGTGACGTTTACGCATAATTCCACTGTGCAAAAATACTGTTCAATCACGATACCAGTTTTGTTAGTTGATCAAATGCCTGCTGCTTGGTAATAGAGTCCTTGATACTCTGCTTCAGGAATTCCTCAATATCGGGCATTTTGTTAATCGCTTTATCCAGTTCCGGGTTCACACCTTTTTTGTATGCCCCCACTTCCACAAGATCCCGGGATTTCTCGTAGACACTTAAGGTGCGAATGGCTTTTTCCATAACGGCGGTTTCCTGCTCAGACAATAACCGCGGCAGCAACCTGCTATTACTATGTAAAATGTCAATTGCCGGGTAATGGCGATGATTGGCCAACTCTCGGGTTAACAATACATGGCCGTCAAGAATAGCCCGTATGCTATCGGCAACCGGATCATTGATATCATCATCCCCTTCCACTAATACTGTATAAAGCGCCGTAATCGAACCACCGGAATTGCTGGTACCGCCGCGTTCAAGTAATTTGGGCAATACCGCAAATACTGACGGCGTATAACCCCTGGCGGTGGGGGGCTCCCCAATAGCCAGGCCGATTTCCCGTTGCGCCATCGCAAAGCGTGTAATGGAATCCATAGTCAACACGACATTTTGTTGCTGATCCCGGAAATATTCCGCGATCGTTGTCGCTACCAGGGCGGCATGGGTTCTAACCAGTGCCGGCTGGTCCGAAGTCGCAACGACAACGACAGAACGGGCAAGGCCTTCCGGACCAAGGATGTCCTCGACAAACTCAAGGACTTCGCGACCCCGTTCGCCTATCAAGGCGATGACGTTGACATCCGCATTCATGTTGCGGGCGATCATACCGAGCAATGTACTTTTACCCACGCCACTGCCTGCAAAAATACCCACCCTTTGTCCGCGCCCCAGGGTTAACAACGTGTCAATTGCCTTGACGCCGGTTTCCAGAACCTCGCTGATACGGGGCCGGTTAAGGGGATTAATATTTTCGACATACAATGGATACTGCTGACTGAGCACGGGCGCCGGCTTTCCATCCAGGGGATTGCCAAAAGCGTCGATCACTCGCCCCAGCAGCGCATCGCCAACCGACACCTGAACCGATTGCCCTGTCGCGGCGACTTCGCTACCCAGCCGAATACCTTTTAGCTCTCCGTACGGCATTAATAACACTTTACCGTCCTTGATACCGACCACTTCCGCCGGCACCGGATCACCCTGGTAACGGGAAAAAATTTCGCACTGTTCACCCAGAAACACATCGGGGCCATTTGACTCAACCACCATGCCATAGAATTGCGTAACATTACCGATACGCCGGATCAGCTCCGTTGACTCAATAGCATTTACGTATGATTTCAGCATGGCATCAGTTTCTTGTGTTATTCATTCCGGTGTTTATCATTAACACTCTTGAGGGTATCAACGAGATTCGCCAACTGGATTTCAAGGCGGCTATCCAGACTACCGGAACTCGTTTCCAGGATGCAGCCGCCCAGCTCGACGTGCGGATCGGAAACAATTTCAATGTCCGTGCCGTCCGTATTTTGAATCAGCTGGCTTTTACTATCTTTTAGCAGTTCATAATCTTTCTCGGATACCCGGATCAACATTTTGTCGCGCCTGGTTACGTGTTTTGTAGCCTGCCTGACCGCCTCAAGCGCCCCTTCCCTGGTAGGCAGCAAGGCTCCCAGCATTTTCGTTACCGCGGCGAATGCAATTTCCACCAGCATGTCTTCATTTTCGCTCGCACTATTGGCTGCTTTTTCGGTGATACTACGAGCAAGACTATCAAGCTGTTGCAACCGCTCAAAAATAACCCGGTCAGCGTCCTCCAGTCCTTTCTGGTAACCTTCGTCATATCCTTGTTGCTGCGCGGTGTCTCTCTTTTCCTGGATAGTTGCTTTGAGCTCTTCCAGTTCTTCGTTAGCAGCGGCCAGTTTAGCGGTCATATCCGAGACCTGTGTGGCCACCTCGGTCGAATAATAGCTTTGCGGTATATCGCTGTAAGCCACAAACGTATCGTCTGCTTTATCGTTATTCAGAGTTGCGGCTCCATTCGTGCTACCGGTATCAACTGGCGTTATATCCAGCTGATCCGCTTGCGCATCGACTTCCTTATCCTTTTGCCTGCTGCTACCGCGGGCCTCAGTTTCTGCTACGTTGTCACGGGGCTTAACTCGGGTTTCAAAAACCGACGAGGCCTTTTCCACCGTTAGTACCCGCGGTTGCCCGTTGACTTTTGGTGCTCTGATCAGTGACGACATCTATTTCATTCCCAATTTACTTTCTCGCAACGGCTATTTGTGCAAATGTCCGTCGGATTGCTTTATTTCCTCCGCCAGCACCGACAATAATGCTTTCACGAGATCAGGTGCGGCACTGCGTTCCTGGTATTTCTGGATCAAATAATCAATACGACCCTTGCGCTGTTTCGATAAAATAGCCATCAGGTCTTCTGACCATTCCCATTGCCTGACTGACATCAATCGAGCGATGAATTCATCCGGCTCTGCCAGCAGTAGCTTTTTTATTTGCAGCAATGGCGCAGCGGCAATAACGTTAACGCTGGCTGTTGTTTCACTATCAAAGGCTTCATCACGTCTTTCGTTTTGCAGTTTTTGTTCTATCTGCGGCAACCATTCCTGATCCGCCGGGATACCGATTGCGTTAAGTTCGCGCAGCATTCCCTTTATGGTGAGACGCTGCTCCCTGGGCAATTTTTTCAGGATCCATTTCTGATCCCTGGGATTTAACCCATGAATACATAAAGCCGCTTGTCTGACACCCGACATTATGACTGCCCCTCACTTAAGGGTTTTTGCTTTTCGGTATTTAACCAGGCGCGCAACTGTTTCAACATTTCTTCCCTTTCCGCCGAACTTAAAGAACCGGAACGCCGCGCCGCACGAAGTCCCGCAATAATCAATATAAAAATTGCCAACCCAACCAGCCCGGCGATCATCAACTCTTTGTATTTGACAAACACCAGGTACTTGAGCTCATCAAGCGACAACCCGTCAGTTTGAAGTTCATTGATAAACTGCAGGCTGGCGGGGCTTTGTTGTGGCGTACCTGTCACGCCCTTTACAGTATCACCGTTATGGGTTGCACCATTGGGCTGGCCATCCACAGATGGATAAGCCGAACCATTAATCACATTTCCGTTGGTGAATGCCTTGTCAATGAGCTGTTGATCGATATAGGTCTTGAAAGAGGTTTTTTGATTGTTTCCTATATCTTCCATCGGGGTATCAGCTTTGGCCTGCGGTAACGCGACAGCATGCACGACGATTTCATCGCCCCTGGCCTTATCAATCCCCACCGCCATGGACACCAGTTCCTCGATTTGCATAACGCGCCGGGCGGAAGTGTCGCGCGGTACCAGCA
>JASFMT010000392.1:0-4367 GCA_050117455.1 Gammaproteobacteria bacterium
ATGCGGGAAATGCAGTCGCCGGAAGGCGGTTATTTTTCTTCACTGGATGCGGACAGTGAAGGTGAAGAGGGCCGGTTTTATGTCTGGACACCGGACCAGGTGAAGTTGTTGCTGAGCAGCGACGAGTACCAGGTATTCAGTCATCATTTCGGTCTGGACCGGCCAGCTAATTTTGAGGGCAAGTGGCATTTACATGTTTATGAAACCCTGGAAGATACCGCAAAGCACGCAGGCATGGCGTTAGACGACGCCCGGGAGCTGCTCATTTCGGCGAAACAAAAACTGTTCCGGGTGCGTGAAGAGCGTGTACGCCCCGGGCGGGACGAAAAAATTCTCACTGCCTGGAACGGCCTGATGATTAAAGGCATGGCAGCGGCAGGCCGACGGTTGCAGCGCGACGATCTATTGCGTTCCGCTGAACAGGCGCTGGATTTTATTCAACAGAATCTGTGGGTGTCAGGGCGGTTGCTGGCAACCTACAAGGACGGCAAAGCCCATTTGAATGCTTACCTGGATGACTACGTGTTTCTTATCGATGCCATCATGGAATTGCTGCAGGCGCGCTGGAAAAAGCAGGATCTGGCGTTTGCCCTTGAGCTTGCCGATGTCGTCATTGATGCTTTTGAAGATAAAACCCATGGCGGATTTTATTTTACCTCCAATGACCATGAAGACCTGATTCAGCGTCCCAAGTCGCTCATGGATGAATCGCTGCCGGCGGGCGACGGCATCGCCGCCTGTATTTTATTAAGGCTGGGACATTTGTTGGGGGAAAGCCGCTACCTGGACGCCGCGGAACGAACGTTGAAAGCAGCCTGGGATAATATGCAACGTACACCTCATGCGCATAATACGCTGCTGGATGCGCTGGAGGAATATCTTTATCCGCCCCAAATTATTGTGCTGCGGGGCAAGGCGCAACCGTTAACTCTCTGGCAGCGACATGCCACCCGTGACTATGCGCCGCGCCGGTTTGCTATTGCTATTCCCGACGATGAAACAGATCTGCCGGGCATGCTGGCGAAACACGAGCCCAAAGGAGATGTTATTGCTTACCTTTGTGAAGGACACCAATGCCTGGCGCCGCTAACCGATGGTGATGAGTTTGACGGGGTGCTGCGCAAAGGAATGTAGAGTTAAACGCAAAGGCGCTAAGACGCAGAGAAAAATATTTTCAATAAAAATATATTGTCACAGGATCCCGTAACGACACGACAGTCCGCCGACCGTAAAAAAACTGGTATATTTAATATTTTTAAACTTTGCGTCCTGGCGCCTTTGCGTTGAATACAATGTTTTAAATGGAGCGATCGAACTCGAACTTGAAACGTTCTTCAAAGTCGCGGAACGAGAAAGTGTGATTCTGGGTACCGCCTTTTTCAATCTTGATGGCGCCCATGAGTGACGCAATGCGGCCGGTGGTTTCCCAGTCCATGTCGTTCATCAAGCCATACAGCAGGCCGGCACGATAGGCATCGCCGCAACCGGTGGGATCGACGATCATGCGCGGTGATGCGCTGGGAACGTCTATATAGTCATTCTTGGTATAAATTGTCGAACCGTCACCGCCCTTGGTGACAATCAATGCGTCCAGCGACTCTGCCAGCTGGTCAACGTTCTGGCCGGTGCGCTCCTGCATGAGCTGGGCTTCATAGTCATTGACCGTACACCAGGTGGCCTGGTCAACAAAAGTCATTAACTCTTCACCATTGAACATCGGCAAGCCCTGGCCCGGGTCGAAAATAAAAGGAATACCGGCTTCGGCGAATTCCGCCGCGTGCTGAATCATACCTTCACGGCCATCGGGGGAAACAATACCGATCGTGACATCACCGGCGTCGAACACGCTGTTGGTATGCGACAGGTTCATGGCGCCGGGGTGAAATGCGGTAATCTGGTTATCGTCCAGATCGGTGGTGATGAAAGCCTGGCCGGTGTAGGTATCGGCGATGATGGTGAGGTGTTCATCGTTGATGCCGCATTCGGTGATCCACTCGCCATAAGGGCCGAAGTCACTGCCTACGGTTGCCATGGGCTGGGCCTTGCCGCCCAGCAGGTTCAGGTTGTAGGCGATATTACCGGCGCACCCTCCGAACTCGCGGCGCATTTCCGGCACCAGAAAAGAAATGTTAAGAATATGGACCTGATCCGGCAGGATATGGTTTTTAAAGTGGTCGTTAAATACCATGATGGTGTCATAAGCATAAGAACCACAGATTAATGCAGACATATTATTTTCCTTGCTGTCATATATTGAGTGAATTTAAAAAGTAATACTTAATGTGTTCGTTCAGGTCAACAGGATCATGCCCCAGACGATCACCACATTCGCCAGGCTGATAAACACCGCCGCCGAACCGATGTCCTTGGCGCGTCCTGACAACTCGTGCTGTTCATCACTGATCCTGTCTACCACGGCTTCGATGGCCGAGTTAAGTAGTTCCACCACCAGCACCAGTATCAGGCTTGCAACAAGTATAGTGCGTTCAATGTTGCTCTGCCCGAAGTACAGGGCGAGGGGTGTCAGAACAACCACCAGCGCCAGTTCCTGGCGAAAGGCGGCCTCATGTTTCAGCGCGGCGCTTAAACCGCGCATGGAATAACCGGCGGCGTCGATAATGCGCTTTATACCCGTGGCACCTGCTTTCGGCACGGCTAATCCGCTTCCTGTTCCGTGGCCGGTTGCCAGGCGACGTTAATTTCCCGCGCAGCCTTCACATCATCCAGCCGCCGCACCGGCAGGGTATAAGGCGCGCCCTTGACCAGTTCCGGATTTTCCCGGGCTTCATCATCGATTTTTTTCATCGCGGTCACAAAATCGTCCAGCACCTGTTTGGGCTCCGTCTCGGTGGGTTCGATTAACAAACATTCCGGAACAATGAGCGGGAAATAGGTAGTCGGTGCATGATGCCCGTAGTCCAGTAGCCGCTTGGCATAATCCATTGCGGTGCAGTCTGATTCCTTCGCCTGGCGCTTCAGGGTCAGAATAAACTCGTGGGTTGCGCGCCGGGTGGGCAGCGCCATATCGAATCCTGCCTGTGCCAGTTTCGCCATCAGGTAGTTGCTGTTTAACGTGGAATACTCGGCAATGCGTTTCATACCTTCCCGGCCCACCAGGCGGGCATAGACATAGGCACGTAACAATACACCGGCGTTACCCATAAAAGCCGATAACCGGCCAATGGTCTGCGGGCAATCATCCTCTGTTTTCCAGCGATACTGTTCGCCGTCGTAATCCACGAAAGGGACGGGTAAAAAGGGTAACAGGCGGTCATTAACACCCACCGGTCCCGCGCCGGGTCCACCGCCGCCATGTGGCGTTGAGAAGGTTTTGTGTAAGTTCATATGGATAACATCAAATCCCATGTCGCCGGGTTTGACTTTACCAAGGATGGCGTTCAGGTTGGCGCCGTCGTAATAAAGCAGCCCACCCACGTCATGGATGATTTCGGCAATGGTCTTGATTTCCCGTTCAAACACACCCAGCGTGGAAGGATTGGTTAACATAATCCCCGCGGTTTTGGGGCCAACCACTTCTTTTAGCGCGTCGATATCAACATCACCTTCCTTGTTGGTGGGGATCTCTTTTACCTTGTAGCCGCACATGGTGGCCGTTGCCGGATTGGTGCCGTGGGCGGCATCCGGTACCAGTATGTCGGTGCGCTCCGTGTCATTGCGTGCGTCGTGATAGGCGCGGATCATGGCAACCCCGGCAAACTCGCCCTGGGCGCCTGCCATGGGCGACAGGCTAACGGCTTTCATGCCAGTGACGTCTTTTAATATTTCCTGCAGGTCGTGCATGCAGGCCAGGAAGCCTTGCCCCAGTTTTTCCGTACCATAGGGGTGGCGCTGTAAAAAGCCCGGCAACATGGCCAGCGAATTACAACCCCGCGGGTTGTATTTCATGGTGCAGGATCCCAGCGGGTAAAAATGCGTGTCGATGGAAAAGTTTTTCTGCGATAAGCGGGTATAGTGGCGCACTGTTTCCAGCTCCGATACTTCGGGTAACGCCGGTGCTTTCTTTCTCAAAAACCGATCCGGTATCCCGGTAACTTCCTGGCGGGTAACCGGTGACTGGGCGGCGTTAACGCAACCCGGTGTACTTTGTTCAAAGATTAACATGATGTCTAATTACCTTTGTCATCAAATGATTAAATGCTTCGCTTACGTCGTGTATTGCATCAGGCGGCTAAAGCCGCCAGTGCCTTTTCGTAATCCGGCTCGTCGGCGATCTCTTCAACCAACTGCGTGTAAATCACTTTGTCATTTTCATCCAGCACGACGATGGCGCGCGCCATAATGCCGGCGAAAGGTCCTTCCTGGATTAATACGCCGTAGTCTTTGGCGAAGTTACGGTCCCGCATGCC
>JASFMT010000393.1:0-4366 GCA_050117455.1 Gammaproteobacteria bacterium
CTTGATTAAGGGTGCAAATGAAGTTGAAATCGGCAAGCAGTTTGCGAGAAGCGAGCTGACCAAAAACCTGTCGGACGACTATGATTATTTAGGCATCATACGCCGTGGTGAACATGTCACCGTTCTTTATAGACAAAGACACAGCAAAAAAGAGGGTGAATGGCTGGGCAGACTGGTGCTGGGTTATGAAGACGACAAAGTAAAAATTTTCGGTTGCACGATTTTCTAATTTCCAGGATCAGGACTCCAATACAGCTTTATTCGTTAACAGGTTTTTGCAGCTATGTCAGACACAATTCAAAACGAAAAATTTGTAGAACTTAATTATAAAGTCGTCGATAACAAAACCGGTGACGTACTGGTTACCGTGGATTATCCCCTGGGTTATGTCCACGGTGTGAATAGTGTTCTGTCTGAACATGTGACAAAAGAACTGGATGGTAAAAAAGTCGGTGATATCATCGAGGTGCCGATTGACACGACACTGTTATATGGTGAAAGAGACGAATCGCTCGTATTTACCGATAATATTGAAAATGTCCCGGAGGAATATCGGGAGATTGGTATGACCATCACCATGGAAAATGACAAAGGTGAAATCAAGAACTTTATTGTTACACGGTTTGATGACAAGACATTAACCGTCGATGGCAATAATCCACTGTGCGGCAGAGAAGTCACTTTTAAGCTGGAAATTTTAACCATACGTGACGCCACCGATGAAGAAATCGCACTGGGCGGGCCAGTTGGCGCCGATCCCGAATTAAATGAAATACTCGAACGAGCAAAATGAAATTCTCAAATCTTTACATATTATACCCCGACAACAGGGCCCTGGAGCGCGCAATAGCCAACTCCATAGGCATGCTCAGTGAAGACCTGGCCGAAGCGGCTGCACCGGATAGCAAGGTAACCGTAGCTGATAATTTTCTCTATATGAGAGGAAATTTTGAACAGCACCGTTTTAGTTCCAATGTCCTTGAAAATTTACAGCAGGCTGTTGAGGATTCGCTGACAGATGCCTATCACGATCAGGAGCCGTTAGCCTGGGCTGAGACGCAGAATCGTCTTGGCAATATTATTGCCGCCTTGGGACAGCAGCGTGGCGATGCCGAATTGTTTGAAAAGGCCATTGAATGTTTCAATCATGCCCTGGAAGAGTTTAATCAGGAGAAATCACCACTCGACTGGGCGGCTACGCAGTATAACCTGGGTACGGCAAATCAGGCGCTTGGCCGGCTAGTTGACGCTGCAAAGCCGTTGAAAAATGCGGTAGATGCTTATACCAATGCATTGTTGGTTTGGTCGCGAGACAAGTCACCCGAGGACTGGATGTATGCCATGCATAATCTGGGTGCTACTTTGCACACATACGGAAAACTCCTTAAAGGTAACCGGCATTTTCAAAAATCCGTTGTTGCCTACAAAAACGCACTTGCCGTGCTCGATGCCGATAATTATGCATTAGAGTTAACGGCTACCCACAATAACCGCGCTGCCGTACTGCATCATCTCGGCGAGTCAGAAGAAAATCCGGAACGCCTCAAAGAGGCTATTAAAGCCTATGAAAAAGCATTAACGGTGAGCATGGAGCAGCAGCTACCCATCCATTTGTCAGTTATCTGCCGAGTGAATAAGGCGACAGCACAAAATGTGCTGGTGGAATTAACGAATGATGCCGTGCTTGCCGATGAAGTAGCCGATGAGTTTGAAGTGATTCTCGAATGTTTTCCGCATGCCCTTCAACCGCTCTGTTTAAAGCATTGCGAAGAACAAATGCATAAGGCGAGGTCGCTGGCACCTGCAATGAGCGCCAGCCAGTGATGGATGAAAGGTTTTAATTGTGTCGGCTGAAGAAAAAAAGGAAAAAAAACGAGATCCCAATAACCCATGCCTGTTTTGCAAAGATCCACGTGGTGTCTCTCTCGAGCGTGAACTGGCTTACAGCGCCCGCGACACCTATGCGGTGAGCCCGGGCCATACCCTGGTCATTCCCCGTCGTCATGTGGCCAGCTTTTTTGACCTGACACCCGAAGAGATCAATGCCTGCATGGAGCTAATCACCGAGGAGCGCAAGCGACTGGACGAGGAATTCAAGCCGGATGGTTACAATATCGGCGTCAACGTGGGGCCGGCGGCCGGACAGAGTATCTTCCATGTCCATATTCACGTCATTCCCCGCTACCAAGGGGATGTTGAGAACCCCCAGGGCGGGGTAAGGCATGTGATCCCAAAGAAGGGACATTACACGCGCTAGGTAGTATAATTTAGTCAGTTAAGTGGGAGGGGCTGACAACCCTGTTGAAATTCCTCCCGTTAGTATGCATAACCTAAGCAACCACTGAGGTTTCAACAACTAAGGAGATCTGATTATGAGTGATGCCAAGAAGCCTTTTACCCGGCCCAAGGTCCCCGATGGCCACGCATTCCACGTAACTACCCGTCAAAAAGAAATTGTACCGGGGCAGTTTTTTGTAGGTTATGAAACCACCTGGGAACCGCACCAGAAAGAAGTGCCATACCAGACCCCCAAGAAGCCCTGAATCAGAGAAACCCCAATCCAGATGGCTGCGCGAACCAAGAAAGGTCGCGCGGCCGCTAAATCTGAAACTAAAACAGGTTTGAGATAAGCACGCCTTTGCAGGGTATAGCGTAATTTTATAGTCTCTTTGCTGGAAGCTAACGATCGGAAGTCGTCCACCACCCCGCTCTCGGCAACTCGTTCCAGACGTTGTCTACCTCGTCCCTGCATGGCCCAGACCACCTTCTCGTCCGGTAACCGGCCTCCCCCTACCCATGCAGTCATCGTCATCAAATACGCTCAGAAAGCTGGTAATCCACGTTAATAAAAGCCCCAATATCCGCCAGAAATTTTATCGTTCTGGCACCAAATCCCACATCAGGCACCGATTCATCTTTATCTACAGACAATTCCAGTACCACGCCAATTCTGGGTGATAGATTGTGGCTTTTAGCCACTTCCACAATCTTTTCCTTGACCGGTTCCACTTGCTTAACGATGGCTTCCGTCAATTTATAAACATCCACATCATCAGTGACCGTCTCCGTCGATAATTCCCATAAACTGAGCACGGGATGGTCCAGGCCACTGTTTGCTCCGGAGGCATCGACCGAGGTGGGTTCTATGCCGAGCAAACGAGTGATGTCATCCGGGTCGAAATGATAGCCGGCCAGCGCGAAAAAGGCCCTTCCTTTATTTGTTGCCAAAATTTTCCTCCAAAACGATTCTAATCGATCGGTTGTAAATTCTACGCGAGATTATAACGTATAGGTCGATGACATGTCTGGACTTGCAGCCACCGCAAAATGTGTGAAGTCCTCTGTAGTAACGGTGGCTGTTCCGAATGGCACTGAGTTAATGCGTATTCCAGCGCCTTCGTCATTCCGGCATGGTTTTAGCTGGAATCTATAGGTTTTTAAAAAGTGGATTCCGGCTAAAACCATGCCGGAATGACGGCGTACTGATCTAACAACTCCTTAACTAAGCGCCATTCGCGTCTAAACCAATTTACCCTACCCATCTTTCACCTCGTAGTAGATTTGTCTATCCTTAAGAAGGTATCCGGCATCATTAGACAACGTCATACCTCCCAATACTGATGAGCCTGTTAGTGAGATGCGGCAGCCGGGAGAATGCTCGAGTGGAGCACTGCCACCTTCCCGGTTCGCGCGGATATTCACTTGCATTATTGAACCGGCGACTGATCAGATTGCCCTGCTGCCTGAACTGGGAAAAAGACCCGTCTTGCCCGGAAAGCCTGAACCACGGACGAGCAAATTAATCAAAGGTATGAACCTGCTTTGAAGATTTAAACGAGCCGCATCTGACATGATCAGAAGGTATTCCAAGAGACTGTTAACGCCCTATGTCGGTGTGATCCAGGTTGCCGAGATAGGCCGGGGTCGCGCCCTGAGCGCCGATGGCGTCAACTGGGCGATCCAGTATGCCCAGTCCGAAGTGATCCTACGGCCAACGAGTAACCAGGTCGACGATCATAGTACTAAATATTGCCTCGTAGCCACCATTGCGCACGGACAGGTGGAAAGGCAGGCGATACCCCGTTTTCTTGACCCAGGCGATGTACGGTCAGTGATCGACCTTTTTCACAAGGTCGTCACTACCACCACCGTTCCCTTTACGGCGCAGGATCGCTACGAGTACTGGCTACTGGACGAAACCGATGGCTCCCCGTTGGCACTGCTGCAAACCACGGTGGACGAAGCAGATACCGCCCTGCCAGCGCCGCACCCAACCTGGCTTGCCATGCCGGCGGCGCAGCTCGAGGTGCAGGCGCCGGAACCGGCCCAGGATACATACGTACCCCCGGTCAACTATCGCCTGCAG
>JASFMT010000394.1:0-4363 GCA_050117455.1 Gammaproteobacteria bacterium
AATTGGTGTAACAAAGCAAAAGCGTTTATAAATCATTAAAATGGCATCATCTCGTTTCAGATCGTAGAGACTGCGGGTATTGGCGAGCCGATTTGCTCTCCTGCATATATTCTTATGTGTGGTGGCTGGGTCCGGGTTAATGCCATTAGTGAAATTCATTACTTGTCTATAGGTGGGGCCATGAAAACAACTAGATCAATAGGTGTGCTAGTCGCTGCTTTGTTGCTGTCTGGATGTTCGTATATGTACACGAACACGCAACAAGATGAGGCCGTTGATTTTTCGAAATTCAATACATTTCAGTGGAACGACGGCGAAATCAGGGTTGACCGGACCGGCGAAACTGTTGATCGGGTTATTGACCAAATAGCCGAGAAAATAAGCGACAATATGCAACCGTTTGTTGAAGAACAGTTAACCCAAAAGGGGTATACCCCTGTTAAAGAAGGCAATGCCGACTTCCTTGTGCGCTACTTTGCCAAAGGTCATGTGGAAAAAGTTCGGCAAAGTGGTATACGTTCTGGTTCTGTCGGTGAGGGGGCGACTGATCTTCAAAGGTCAGACGTTGTGGTTATCGGGGATCTGACTGTTTCAATGCTGGATCCGGGAACCCTAACGGTTTTATGGCAAGGGAACATCGAAACCATTGTCAAAGGTGGAGATAAAACAACTGTCAGATTGAAAAAGGCGATTGCAAGAATGTTTAAGGATTTTCCAGCGAAATAGTCCCCAGCTCATGCAACGTCTTAAGAATATTAAAAATATCGTCAATGACTTTAAAAAAGTGGCGCCAAGCGTTGATTTCTGGTCGTTGCGTCTGGTGCTTGATATCGACGAAACGCTGAGCGTACGTGAGAATATCGTGCAACCCCCGCACATGAACCGCCATATCGGCGCTTTCATTACTATAGTCGATGAGGACAGTTATAGTTATGCTGCCACCTGCGAGCTTAACAAGCAGGGATTTGCAGATGCGATTCAAAAAGCCCGTAGTTGGGCTCAAGTCAGTGGCCAATCTGGATTGATAAAAGGCCGGCACGTATATCGCCCTCAGCAATCCGGCCGTTATGAAACACCCGTACAACATGCGTGGCAATCCACGACGATGGGCGACAAGATTGCGTTGCTGCAGGATGTTAATCAGGCATTGAATATCCACGACTGTATCGTTGACTGGCAGGCAACGTTGGGCTACCGCAACACAACATCGGTGCTGGTTACCAGCGACGACATCGAGATCGAACAATGCTTTCATTACGTCTTACCGGGCTGTGAAGCGGTGGCCAATCAAGGCAGCCAAACACAACGGCGTACCGGTGGCGGTTGGGGAACCGTGCGCCAGGGTGGGCTGGAATTGCTGACAGGTTTGCAGTTTCCCGTGGCCGCAAATCAAGTAGCGGAAGAGGCTGTCGCGCTGTTACATGCGCCGGATTGTCCCAACGAAACGGCTTCCTTGCTATTGACGCCAAGCCAGATGATGCTGCAAATCCATGAAAGTATTGGCCATCCATTGGAGATGGATCGTATCCTGGGTGACGAACGAAATTTTGCCGGTACTTCTTTCGTACATCCGGACATGTGTGGCAGTTATCAATACGGATCAGAGTTGCTGAATGTGACGTTTGATCCTTCGCTGGCCACGGAAATGACGAGTTACGGCTTTGACGACGATGGTACTCCCGCAGAGCGCACTTATATTATACGCAACGGTAAACTGGAACGGTTACTGGGTAGCGCCACGTCCCAGGCGCGTGCCGGGTTACCAGGTATCGCCAATGCCCGGGCGTGCGACTGGAACCGGCCGCCTATTGACCGGATGGCCAACCTGAACGTGGAGCCTGGCAACCACTCCATGGAGGAGTTGATTAAGACCGTTGAAAACGGGGTGTTAATGGATGCCAATTTATCCTGGTCCATTGATGACAGCCGCAACAAATTCCAATTTGGCTGCGAGCTGGGTCGCTTGATTAAAGACGGTGAACTCAAAGGCCTGGTGAAAAACCCCAACTACCGGGGTATCTCCGCCACCTTCTGGCGAAACCTCGCTGCCGTGGGGGACGAATCCACGTTTGAAATCTGGGGCACGCCCTATTGCGGGAAAGGCGAACCGCAACAGGTAATCTTTGTGGGGCATGCCTCGCCCGCCTGTGTTTTTCATGACGTGGAAATATTCGGAGGCGATTAGCGTGCGCGACTATTTTCAACAGCTCAGTAACCGCCTCTTTTCCACCTTGCCTGCGGGTGAAGTGTTGTTGCTGAACTTTGAAGGCGAACGTTCCGATTTTGTCCGGCTCAATCAAAATAAAATTCGTCAGCCGGGCCAGGTCACTCAGCATCGGCTGCGCATGACGTTAATCAATCATCATCGGCAAAATGATGCCGCGATAGACCTGATGGTAGATCTCGACTCGGACCTGATACAGGCCAATGAGTTATTGTCGCAACTGCGCGAGCAATTGAAGTTTTTGCCGGACGATCCCTTTATCAACGTTGCCACGAAAATTCATAACACGACGTTTGAAAGCAAAAATGATTTGCCGTCTCCGGAAACCGTTATTCCGCAGATTATCCATACCGCACAGGGCCTGGACCTGGTTGGGTTATGGGCAAGTGGTGAAGTCTCCCGCGGCTTTGCCAATTCCCTCGGGCAATTCAACTGGCACGTTAATTACAACTTTAATTTTGACTGGAGTATCTATACGGGCGGTGACAAAGCCGTAAAACAGAACTACGCCGGTACGCAGTGGAATAATGGCTTCTTTGAACAGAAAATTGAACTCGCCCGGCAGACATTACCGTTGCTTGCAACACCACCACGAACCATCAGCCCTGGCCGCTACCGCGTGTTCATCGCGCCTGCCGCCATGCAGGAACTGGTGGATTTGCTCAATTGGGGCGGGTTCGGCCTAAAGGCCCATCGCACGGCACAAACACCGCTGATCAAGATGGTGGAAGAGGGCCGCACACTGAATCCGCAGGTTGATTTTATAGAAAACCACGCTGATGGATTAACACCGTGTTTTACCGATACCGGTTTTATCAAGCCGGACAATGTAACGCTGGTTGAAAAAGGCATCTACAACGATTGTCTTGCCAATGCCCGCAGCGCCAAAGAATATGGCGCAACCGTCAACGCGGGTATTGAACATCCCCAGTCATTAAAAATTAGCGGTGGCGATTTGCATCAGGACAAAATCCTGTCGGAACTGGATACCGGGATTTACATTAGCAACCTTTGGTATGGCAATTATTCCGACCGCAGCAACTGCCGTATAACCGGCATGACACGATTCGCTACGCTGTGGGTGGAATCGGGCGTGCCCGTTGCTCCCCTCAATGTCATGCGCTTCGATGAAAGTATTTATAATGTGTTTGGTGACAATCTCATTGCACTTACCCGTGAACACGAACACATCTACGATACCAGTACCTACCATCAACGTTCCCAGGCCAGTGCTGTGCTGCCCGGCGCACTGGTTGAAGATTTTCGGTTGACACTTTAATTACATTAAATGTAATCCAAACCATTACACAATTCCGGTGTTTTGTTTTCTAATTAAAAAAATACCATCGAATGCATTGTAGAATCAGTCTAATTTTCCTTAGCAATTTACCTAGCCTGTCAATTTTGACTAAAAAAATCATTCGAGTACGAATGAGGTATATTAAGTACTAATGCTATGAGCTTTGGTGGCGTAGTTCTGGCCCCCGGGGTGTACAAGTTGGTGTTGATTGATCAGTCTAGTAACACGCCTAATGCGGTGCTGCGGTATGACTACAACGCGCCGGACGCGAGCAACTACATTGCACCAGCTGCAACATCTATCAATCTTGATGGTACGGATTGTTTGATAACGACTTGTAATGACCCTGCAACGCCGGTCAGCGTCGGTCCATCACCTAGCTTAACCTGGGCAGTGGATTCCAATGTGCCGGCAGGCAGCTATTGGAGAATACGCTTCAGGCCAACGGATACTACTGGGGATAGTCCGGCCGAAAGCTTTGGTCAGATTCGCACACCTTTTATGCAGAGCGGTGATTTTGGGCTTAGTATTGCAGGTGGCGTAGCGACCTGGACCAATCCAGGGGGGCTTGAATTGCCTTCCGGCAACTACGAGGTTCAGATTTACGTAATAGATAGTGACTCTGGGTACACGAGTACCGTATTTGGTGTGAGTTCAGGACCTGGCGGCGTTGGTGGTGATCAGGTTTATATTGCAGTGCCGTAAATTGTCGCGCAATTATGTTTAAATCATTGGCGCTCCCGGAGTTACCGGGAGCGTCCTCGTTTAAAGGTAAAAAATTCATATCCTCATGCTGAAAAAATCATAATCCTTGAGAAAGAATTTGACTCGTCGACACT
>JASFMT010000395.1:0-4362 GCA_050117455.1 Gammaproteobacteria bacterium
TGAGCTCCAACATGGCCAGATCACGGATCATCAGTGGATTGTTTTTGTTATTTGCATCGAGGCTCTTTGTATCGAGCAACGTTGCTAACTGATCCACATCCAGGGGCGATGGTAACTTGCGGGTGGCTTTGGGAGCGCTGATACCGGTCATGGGATTGCTTTTTACAACATTCTCCCGCACCAGGAAAGCAAAGAAACTACGGATGGACGCGATGTGCCGTTGAATACTGCGCCCGCTCAGACCTTGACGATACAGCGTGGCGACAAATGCCCGCATAAAAAACACGCTGCAGTCACGCCACCGATCAATTTGTTTGTCATCGCAATAGTGAGCGAACTGTTCCAGATCGCGGGAGTAACCGGCCAGGGTATTGGGAGATAAGCGGCGTTCCGTCTTTAGATGTTCGAGGTACCGTTGCAGCCATTGTCGTTGTTTATTTTTCACGGCACCGTGATCAACGCGCTATGGGCAACGAAAATTAATCTGCTTTTTCAGGTTTGAGAAACCGGGCAATGGTTTTACTGATGATTTTGCCCAGTTGATTAAGAAATAAAGTTCCCATGCCGGAATGAAAACGTTTTTCGTCATAACTGCCTATGGCCAGCAGTCCAACGCTCCTGTCGAACTTGAGCGGAATAAAGGCCAGTGATGCCACCTTGTCGCCCTGGTCTTCAAATAAAATCTTTTTCTGTTCTGTTTTGGTCCGGCCACAAATCGCCTTGCCTTCATTTAACTGGCGACCAAAATGTTTGCCCAGTTCCTCGGCATTGGAAGCAAACTCCTTGCGGTCAGCAAGTTTCTCGCTTTTGGGCTGCGCCAGTATCCGGATGCAAACCGCGTCGGCGGAAAAATCGGTGCGCAACCGCTCTTCCAGCAGGGAAAACACGTCAATCAGGTTACGTGCCCCCATCAACTCCAGCGTTAACTGGTGGAGATTTTTACTGAGGCGGTCATTTTCGCGGGCAATCTGCACCAGTTCGTCGAGGCGCTTCTGAATGCGCGTATTTTCCTGGCGTAGCAATTCAACCTGATGTTCGATCAGAGAGACAGCGGAACCGGTATTGGGATGCGGAACTTTCAGCTCGGAAACAAATTGAGGATGGTCGACAAAAAAATCCGGATGTTGACGCAGATACTCTTCCACGTCCTTGTCGCTTAACTTGTCTTCGACATCACCTTTTTTTTGCTGAATACTCATAGATAAACTTGCCCGTCAAATACCGTATGTGCTGGTCCAGTCATCATGACCGGGTTATGACCGCCACCCCATTCAATTAAAAGAGTACCACCTGAAAGTTCAACGGTCACCCTCTTATTTAATAAACCCCAGACAATTCCTACCACCACCGCGGCGCAGGCACCGGTACCACAGGCCAGTGTTTCACCAGCTCCACGTTCGTACACACGCAAACGGATATGATCACGATCAACAATTTGCATAAACCCCACATTCACCCGTTGCGG
Organism: Gammaproteobacteria bacterium; assembly: GCA_050117455.1. GTDB lineage: Bacteria > Pseudomonadota > Gammaproteobacteria > SZUA-152 > SZUA-152 > JAKEGK01. The sequence goes on from JASFMT010000395.1 coordinate 1,466, forward strand.
AAACCGGTGATGGGATTCAATCGCTGATCCCCAACTGGCCACCGGTGCGCTCTGGATGTCATCGACCTGGATCACGGCATGGGGGTTGCCCATGGAAACGGCGCCAAACTGAATTGTGTCACCGCCAATCTTGATCGAATAATGATCACTCACGCCTTCAGCGTTTTCCAGGGGCAGAGCCGCGGGTTCGAAATCCGGCGCCCCCATGTTCACTGTAACGTCGCCGCTGTCCTGAAGTTGAATTTCAATCAAGCCGGCCAGTGTTTCCACCCGAATACGTTTTTGATCGGTTAATCCTTTGTCATGTACAAAACGCACAAAACAACGCGCCCCGTTGCCACACTGCTCAACTTCGCCACCGTCGCTGTTGAAAATGCGGTACCGAAAATCCGCTTCGCCGGACTGGGGTGACTCAACTAACAAAATCTGGTCACAACCGATACCGAAATGACGATCCGCAAGCCATTGCAGTTGCTGGCGATTCAAATCAACCACCTGGTTAATCGCATCAATAACGACAAAATCATTGCCATTACCGTGCATTTTAGTGAATTTTAGCAACATTTTAGCTTTCTTTATGTAATCCTATTCACGAAAAGCGGGCTATTCTACTGCTTTCCAGGTACCCGATTTACCACCACTTTTTTCCAGCAAGCGAATGTCCGTCATTTTCATGCCGCGATCCACCGCCTTGCACATGTCATAGATGGTCAACAACGCTACCTGCACACCCGTGAGCGCCTCCATTTCGACACCGGTCTGCGCGCTGGTTTTTGCAAGAACGCGACAATTAACTGCATTTTCCTGTTCTTTAATCTCAAAATCGATACTAATCTTATCCAGTCCAATGGGGTGGCACAGCGGTATCAAATCAGCGGTTTTCTTGGCGGCCATAATACCGGCCACCCGGGCAATCCCGATTACGTCGCCTTTTTTATGCCGGCCTTCGCGAATCAATTGCAGCGTTTCCGCCTGCATTTCGATCCGCCCGGCGGCCACGGCGGTGCGATGGCTCACGGGTTTGTCCCCCACATCCACCATCTGGGCGTCTCCAGCTTCATTAAAATGTGTTAATTTGCTCATATTTTCGCTTCCAGGGCTTTGCTTTTGGCGCTACTTTGATGACCTGATCCAGGACCTACTATCTATTATCCTTTTATCATGGCGGCGCCCGCAAAATTTATCAAGTCTTTGAATTTGCTATAATTATTGAAATATAGCCAGTGCTGAACGCGCTGGATTTCACACGGTCAAATTGTATAATCTCTAGCAGCGGGGTTAGTGGTACAAGTGTATGAGTGAAAAGCATCTGGTTCAATGTATTATCGGTAACCTGGGAGTCATACCATGTCCATTACGGTAAAATTCTTTTCCAGCTTGAGAGAGACACTTGATATGTCCTCGCAGACCATCAACTCCCAGGAAGTAAACACGGTAACCGATGCCTGGAACAAAGCCACCAATGGCGCGGAAATGCCGGAACACGTTTTGGTTGCCATTAATATGGACTATGTCGAGCGCGGCCATCAGGTAAAAGACGGTGACGAAGTCGCGTTCTTTCCGCCGGTGACCGGCGGTTAATATCGCTATTACAAATTTACCCACATCATAACAATCCAGCTTATGCAAATCGAACTACGCGAAAAACCTTTCGATCCGTGGCGGGAACTACATGCGTATCAACAGAGCCTGCAAGCCAGCCCGGGCAAGTATGGCGCCACCTCCGTATTTGTAGGGACCATGCGCGACATCAACGAATCGGATACCGTGCAGTCCATGTACCTGGAACACTACCCGGAAATGACGTCACGCTATCTGGAAAAAATTGCCGAAGAAGCAACAAAGGAATGGAAGATACTTGATGTGTTGATACTACACCGGGTGGGACATATCGAACCCGATGACAGCATCGTGCTCATTGCTACCTGGAGCGCCCACCGCGATGACGCATTCAAAGCCAGCCGGTTTATCATCGAAGAACTCAAGCACCGGGCGCCGTTCTGGAAAAAGGAAACGTTGCAAGACAACTCGCAACGCTGGGTGACCAACAACACCGCCGCCAATAAATAAAAACTATTTAATCGTGCAACGTCACATGCGGCACGTTGTACGCCATGCCCTCGTCCACCGGCACTTCACAAATTTCGAACTGCATCGCCGCCAGGTCACCAAACGCATAGGTCGGTTTGGCGCCTACACCCCCAACGGTGCCGGGATTAATAAACATCGTGTGGTTGTTTTTCATATTGGGAATATGATCAATTTCCGCTTTATGGTCATGTCCGCAACACACCAGGTCCCAGTCACCGGTGGCGCCCATGGCGCGGGCGTAATGAGGATAATGCACCATAAATATTTTACGCTCAGCCAGCTCAAGACCGGCGTCCTGCCCGTAAAAATGAATCACGCTTTCCGGGTCGTGGCCCAGTTTTGCCATGCTGTACACATCACCGGTATTGTTGCCGTGTATTACGTGAACCGGTAAGCCGTGCTTTTGCAAAATGCGCAACGTGGTGGGAGCCACCACATCACCACAATGCAAAACTGCCTGCGCACCCCGCGCCCTGGCTTCTCCTACGGCGATGTCCATCAACTTACGGTTATCATGGCTATCGGAAACAATACAAATTTTCATAACGCCAATACTTTATAGAATTAAAAACGGGATCACATTAAAAACCGGGTTGTTCCGGCACCGATTGAAAATCCTCGATGGCAGGCATAACTTCTGTCCTGGCATCATCAACACCGGCCTCATCGGTCATTTTTAGCCTACCCACCGAATCACTGTCTTCAGACAGGGTGTGGAATACATAACCATCATTGCAGGAATAAAATCCATGGCGGTATTTATAGTTACCGGTCGACAGACGTGGCGCCGGTTTCCGTGTCCACTC
>JASFMT010000396.1:0-4353 GCA_050117455.1 Gammaproteobacteria bacterium
GGCGCAATAAAATATCACGCGGATATCGGCCAGCCCCTTACGCATAAACGGCCCCGACGATACCAGGCCGCTGAACATGGCCACCACCAGACCGGTTGAACGTACCAATAACGTATCCACCGATGTGAAACCCAGCATTACGGGTGTAAAAATCACACCACCACCGACACCGCCAAGTACCGCCACGATGGCAATGACAAAGCTGAGCAAAAAGGACCCAACAATGATTCCCCACGCCGCCAGCGGACTAAGAACTTCGGTGCCGGTCACCTGGGAATAGAAACCCATCACTGCATAAGCGATGATTGTTAATATAATGAGTACGGTAAGTTCTGGGACCCGTTTCAGGAGAGCCGTCATGGTCAATGTCTCTTTGGTTTTTGTTGTGGTCCGGTTTCCCTGCCTCACGCACATTGGCATAACGCCAATGACGCAAGGTTGTATATTACACAATAACCACAGGCTATTTCACCTATTTCATCATTATGTGCTTATTAAAGGCCTTAATATGTAGGCACTCCACTGACAATGCAAAGCCAAGTCGGGTTATCGGTTTCATCAAACAGATTCATGTCATACAAAACAGGTCGGTTTTACGCCCCAGATTAGTATCGAAGTTACACCCAACGCTACCCGTTACTGGATTTGAGCTCTTATCGTTTCAGCATCCAGATGCGGTGCAAACTGTTCGATGAAATAATAAACATACGAACGCAAAAAACTATTTTTGCGCAAACCAACCCAGGCCGTACTGGCGGGAAACAAGTGATCGAGATCGATCATGCGCAGCCCTTTGTCTTTTTGTGGATCATATGCCATCGCGGCTACCAATCCGATGCCCAGTCCCAACTCGACGTAGGTTTTAATCACGTCGGAATCCAGGGCAGTGAAAACAATATTAGGTTCCAGTTGCGCCTGCTGAAATGTTTCACTCACCATTGTTCGTCCGGCAAAGGCGAAATCGTAGGTGAGAATGGGGTAAGCCGCAATGTCAGCAAGTGTCACCTTTTTCTTCGCCAATAAAGGATGATCGGGAAGCGTCAAGGCGCAACGGTTCCATTGATAACAGGGCAATGCCACCAGGTCCCGGGTGTCTGAAACGGCCTCGGTGGCAATCACCATGTCAGCATGCCCATTGACCACCATGTCCGTAATTTCTTCCGGATACCCCTGCTTGAGGAACAGCTTGACTCCCGGAAACTGTTTAACAAATCTTTTTATCACAATGGGTAACGCATAACGCGCCTGGGTATGCGTTGTCGCAATAGTCAGACTGCCGACCTGTTCGTTGCGATACTCGTCACCAATTTGTTTGATATTTTCAACCTCGTGCAGTATATGCTGCGCACGAGCCAGAATTTGTTCACCCGCCGGTGTGATACGCGTAAGCCGTTTTCCCTCCCGGGTAAAGATGGGGACTCCAATCTCCTCCTCCAATAAGCGAATCTGTTTGCTCACCCCCGGTTGCGAGGTAAATAGTACTTGCGCTGCTTCGGAAACATTCAGGTTGCGGTTGGCTACTTCATAAACATAGCGGAGTTGGTGTAATTTCATGATATTCCCTGTCGTAACAAAGTCCTGCATCCACGATCATATATAACTACTGAGTCTTATTTTAGAATTCTTTATTCTTTTCTATTCTAGTCGATATTCGGTAAATTGGCAGCTAACCCGTAAATGACCACAGAACGGACTACCCGCATAGTGTTTGTGGAGAGGTAGCCGTTCAGCCCCGGAGGAACCCATGCGAGCCATCGAAAAATTACTGGCCAGCAAACGTTTGCTTGCTCATCTGTCGAGGGACTATGCGCCCGTTGCCATGTTTCAATCGTTCAGCGCCGAAGACATGGTATTGGCTCACCTGGTATACGATGACCTTGTACACCATGAATTTGAAAACATCACCATGTTTACCATCGATACCGGCCGTTTGCCCGAGGAATCCCTCGTCATTATGGACAAGCTGCGTGAACGCTACGGTGATGTGTTGACCATCTATCATCCCGACCACCATCAACTGCAACGACTGGAGAATGAGCACTGCTTTAGCGAGGACTATGAACAGCGCAGTTACCGGGTCCGTTTACTGAACCCCATGACAAAAGCATTACAGAACTACAATGCGTGGTTAACCGGAGCGAATACGTTACCGGGCTCCACGGACATACAGTCCTGGATCAAGTGGGATAAAACCCACCAGATTCCCCGTTTCAATCCCCTCAGCCGATGGACGCAGGAGGAAGTATGGAGTTATTTAAAGCATCATGGTCTGCCGATTCACGGATCCATGCTTGCGGCTGTTGAAACTGGCGAAACCCGAGCCCTTGATTCCGCGCTATGGTGGAAAAATCAAACAACAAATCAAGAATTTAGGGAGCGACATATCGCCTGACCCCGTTTATTGCTCATACTTTAACCAATATGGAGAAATTAAGTTTTTGCTAAGGTTTCTACCGTAAGTTGAACCTGTAGGTTTACACTGTAAGTCCTTCGCCTATCTGGCATGCTGTATCGCAGATAGGCGATTTTTTTTGCCCTATATATTCCTTTAAGCTATATCAATAGACCTCGTTATTCTTTTTAATACTTTATATTATTGGCTAATATTTAAACAGGCCAAACAATTCATCATTGAAAAACATGTGGATTGTTCGGTCCTGCTACTCAATATCACGCCCTAAGCCCCTTAAAACGGCGCCTTTGCGAGCTTGCTCCGCAAAGGCTTTTTTTTGGTCAATTGTCCAGCGCACATGCCCCCCACCGCCCCAGTTACCGGATTTTCCTTCAAAAGTCATTGGCTGCTGCCGATAACAAAACGAATCCCAGCGAAACCCGTACCCAATATTGACACAACCCATAGGACAGTAATTCATGACGGACTCGTCTTCCAACGCAACGCAACCGGCCATGGCACAGACGCAACCTGCGCGTTCGTTCAAGCCCAAGGTATTAGTGGTGGACGACTCGCGTATCGTTCACGCCGCCATCAAAAAAGCTATCAAAGATGAATACGATACCGTAGAAGCCTATGATGGCGAAGAGGGATGGATTAAGTTACGTCAGGATGCAGAAATTCAGCTCGTGATCACCGACCAGGGTATGCCGCGCCTGGATGGATTTGGCCTCATTGGCCGTATCCGGGATAGTGCTGTTTCACGCATTAATGAAATTCCAATCATTATGGTCACCGGTGCCGAGGAAGAGCAGGTTGAAATCCGGGAAAAAGCGCTCAAGCTGGGGGCCACCGACTTTCTGAATAAACCTTTCGAAAACACCATTATCCTGGCCAGGGTGAGATCCTATATCAAGCTCGACCAGACTCTGCGTCACCTGGAAGAATCTGAAGACGCGCTTATCGAAAACGCGGTGCTGGACCCGCTAACCGAAGTTTACAATGAACGTTACCTGCTCGACCGTGGCGAGAAAGATATCTCTTTTGCCAAGCGTCATCATGAAGAGCTATCGCTGTTTTGCCTGGAAATCGACCGCTTCAATGATTATTTGTTGAATATTGGTGAGAAAGCCACAGACCAGTTGCTTATATGGAGTGCGGACTTACTAAAAAACACCATGCGCAAGGAAGACACCATCGCTCGGGTAGACGAAAACCGGTTCGCCGTCCTGGCCCCTACCGCCGAACATTTTGACGCAATGGCACTTTGTGACCGCATTAAAGACAAGTTTACGGTCTCCAATTTTGACACTGCTCTCATTTCCGATCCTATTACGGTAAGCATTGGCGTTGCCAGCCTGGATGATAACGAGGATATGACCATTGAGGATATTTACTCGGAAGCCCTGGACCGGACTAAACAGGCAGTGGTGCTGGGAGGTAATCGCGTCATCGGCAGCAATCCAGACGAAATCCGTGCCAAGCTTTACAGCGAAGCACGGCAACAGAAACTCAGCCTGGATACCATAGTAAAGCTTTACCACAATGGCGAGATCGATCTATTGACTCCTTATCTAAAACAGATAGCTACCAGCATTTTCCCCTTGCTGGAACTGTGCAACGACAAAATGCACTGGCGACTTGATGTGGAAATAAAGAAGATCAGCGGCAAAATCGCCAAATAGAAACCACAATACCACCGTATCCAAGATTTAGACCTGCCCACCGGCGGCTTTGCTGGCTTGCACCGGTGTCAGCAATTCCGGTGATGGGTGGCCGATATAATGCCCCTGTACAAAATCAACGCCGGCCTGTTTAAGCATTTTAAGTATCTTGGCACTCTCAACGAATTCTGCAACCGTACGTTTCTGCACCGTATGCGCTATTTGTACAATGGACTCGATAATGGCGCGATCTACCGAGTCGTGCAACATGCCCTGAATAAAGATTCCGTCAATTTT
>JASFMT010000397.1:0-4343 GCA_050117455.1 Gammaproteobacteria bacterium
TGTCGAGTGTGACCCCATTTCTTCAATCAGATCTTGAAACCGTGGTCTGTCGCTTATTGTTTCTCCTTAAGGCAGGTAGAATGTGGCGTTTATCAGTTCCCAGGAGTCACCGTTTAAGTAGTTGACTTCCTGCTGTTGCCCTATCAGCAGAATTTCTCCGGCGGTGTTGGATGTGGCGATATAGTCATTTCTGCCAAAGTAATCAATGATCGTTACCGGTGCGCTCCAGGTTTGCGCGTTAAAGTCGTAGGTTCGCTGATAGGCGTGGGTGGGGCCACCATTCAGTCCATAAAACATATGGAATGAATAATCCGCGTCGCTTACGATGTCCACCGTGGAAAAATCGTAATCCGCGACGAGCATCTCTTCAATAGGTCCAACACTGTCGGTGGCTGTGTCATACACAGCAAAGTTGTTGGATTCAATAATGTCGTTGCCATCGTCGATGCGTTTTTTCCAGTGCAAGACGGCATTGCCGGCGTTATCAGATTTTATAGTTGCGTCATCCAGTGCAAAGTTAGCGGTGTCCACTGTGATTGTGCTGGACCAGCTTGGTATCGACGGCGAATAGATCCTGAGAAGAAGCTGATTATCCGTTGACGATGTTGAATGTTTCCACAGTACGAATATTTCGCCGTTGCCATTGACGTCAAAGGAATAAAGGCTATTCGTTGCTTCCAGAAGGGGGTCGTCGGTATTAACCTGAACTGCCGATTCCCAACCTGCCGCCTTGGAATAATTCCGGACATACACGCGGTCAAGTCCGTAGTTGTTTGCCGTTGTATCTTCTCCCCAGGCCAGGACAAAAAGATCATTGTCGTCGACATGGATTTTAACGTCGGTTGCATACTGATTGCCGATGGAATTAACCTGGGTGACGGTGGCCGACCAGGTGTCCGTGGCCTTGTCGTAGGTTTTAGCGTAAAAATTGCCGTCGTCAGCATGCCACGCCACAACGGCGTTGCCGTTACTATCCAGTTCGACGCTCGGTTCGCTAGGGTAGTCACCACTTTCGCTGCCGCTCATCTGGATGGCACTGCCCCACGTGCCTGATTGATAGTGTTTGACAAATATGTCGTAGCGCCAGGTTAATTGATCCGGGTCTAAATAGGTCTTTTCGGCCCAAGCCACTATGCCATCACCATTGGCCGAAAGTGCCGACGCCGATTGAATGCCGCTTGATGAGATTTCGACCTTTGTCCCCCAGTCAGTGCTCTTGGAATAGGTATTAGCATACACGTAAGAAAAAGAGGCGTTTCCAAATGACCAGGCAACCAGCGCATCCCGGTTGGCATTCATGGCGTCATTGCGAGAGTAGATTTCGGTGAACCCACTGTCGCCGTGCCGTGCGATTTCGTCTTCAATGTTCCATCCGGATTCGAGATCCGGCGTGGCGTTAACAACGGCCGAGTAGTCACTTTGTCCCGCGCTATTTTCCGCCCGCACCTTGTAATAGTAAGTGGTTCCATTGGAGAGATCCGTAAAGGTATAGCCGGTCGAGCTCGTGGTAAGATTTCCTGTGCCAGTGGTGAAGAGATCATCAGTCGCATAGGTGATTGTGTAAGTCGTTGCATTGTTAACAGCTGTCCAGCTCAGCGCAACCTGCTTGTTGCCGGCAACAGCGGCCAAACCGGTAACCGTGGCAGGGGGCGTGCCGGTGGGCGTAAATTGAGCGCTGGATGACGTATCACTTTCACTTGTAGTGTCAGTGGCGGTGACCACAACGGTATGGAGGTCGCCGTTTTGTAATCCCGATACGGTGAGTGGTGATGTCGAGCTGCTGTCTTTTGTTATATAGGAACTCTTGGAAGCAAAAGAGGCATCATTGATATAGATGTTGTAGGAATCGGCGCCGGTAACGGCGGACCAGCTGACGGTAACTTCGCCATCGCCTGCAAAGGCAGTTACATTAGTGGGGGCAGCCAGTCCACTTGGATTAGTGTCATTGGTTTGGTTCGTGCCATTACCACTACCACCGCCGCCACCGCATGCGTTTAACACTAATACGCTGAAAATTAACAAATATTGGGGAAGACAAGAAACGATTTTTCTTATAGCCATTCTGACGACCTCTGTACCACTGCGCGTTACAAAACAATACCTACTACTTTAGGTACGGGGTTTGAATTACCGTATCGTCGGGTTATATAAAATCCCTGACCCTAAAAAGTGTGGCACAGGTCACAATATTTGTAACCCTATGAATGTTTGAGAAATTTCCATGCAATTGTCGCGTTTTTTGACTAGAAATGTGGCGAAATCTCAAGTTCGCAGGGCTTAACGGATATTAGGAGAAGGACAAGCTTTGATTGTAGGGGTTCGTGCGTTGAATTCACGTATCCGATAGGTCAGGAAACGGACAAAAACAGATGTTCAATACCAAAGTCGCTCGCCAAAATTTCAGTTCAACGTGTTTAGTGTGTGGGCAACACCTACTATGAGTAAAATTCCCATTGTAACCGATAACCACGATGCTATATTTTACCAAGTGTCTTGATTCAAAAATAAAAAAGCATCCAATAATCAAAGAATAACGGTTAAGAGGGAGGATCAATGGCAGATCACTACGTTGCGGGTGATTCCAAAGGCTGGCTGCTGGTAAGACGCGAACCTTCGAAAGAACTGACGTCCCTGATTGAATACACCCTGGTCGATGTTACAAAATCGGAAAATGGCAGAGATTACTTTACGCCGCTAGAGGGTGTTTACAAGGATAAAAAATTCTCTGTAAAGTCTGGTAATCTCACCGCTGGAAAACCAGCATATAAACCGGCCGCCTCACTAACATTTAAGCTGTCAACGGAAAAACTTACTTATTCTGGTGGTACCGTCAAAGCGATAACTTATGCACGCAATAAGGTTCCGGTCGGTATACACCCAATTCAAATCCCACAATTTCCTCATTCTATTGGCAGGGGTTATTTGGCACAATCGCCTTACGCACTAAATTGGTTTTATTTGCGCAATGGTATTGCTATGCCAGGAAATGACGATCGTTATTTGCATACAGGTAGTAGGAGCGCAGGGTGCGTCACTGTGGATCCTGCGTCATGGACTCGTCTGTATAAATACCTAATTCTTTGCAGGAGTGGTGATGGAAAAACAGTTGGTAAAATTAACGTGGTCAATTAGTCTTTTCTTTGTATTGAATTCGTGCGCTTTCGCTGGTTCTCCTTCCGTAAAGGGGCTGGCCCAAAATGAACTTAGCCAGCCTGAAACGGTGCGCCAGTGGCTACAGAAAAATGCAGATAAAGCAGATCGGAAAATGGCCGAGCAGTACTTTCAGATGGGCAACGACTATGCCCAGAAAAAATACTGGTCCGGCGCTGCCAAGGCATTCGGCGAAAGTGCGCATGCCTATCCTGCACCTAAAACACTACTGGCATTAACTTCCGCCGAACTCAAAATGCTGGCCGAGATTAGAGCGAGAAAAAAGGGGCCGAACACAGAAGAAAAAGCCGACCTGGAATACGCCGTTTCAATGTTTAAGGCCGCGCTTGCCGCTGATGATGTTTTGCGCTCACTAAATAGCAATGAAAGAAAACAGTTGGAATACAAAATTCAATGTGTGACCAAGTATGTAGAAACCGGCACAGCCAATCCAGAATGTTCGCCTTTGAAGGACTATGGGATTTTTGATTGAAGTAGCTGTTAGTAAAGGACTTTGATGCCGTATATTATTTAAGGGCAGGTAACGCCCGTTAAAATGTAACGGACACTGTTTCAGGCAACCAGCCGCACGTGAGCGTCAATTACATCCCAGGGGGCAAAAACGAGGCCTTTGTCATTGCGCTCGATGAGGCCTGCTTCTTCAAGCGCGGCGACGTCGGCATGCACATTTTTATAATCGCGCTCAAGTGTTTTGGAAAGGGCGCGAACGCTCAATGGACCTTGTTGGCGCAGGTACTTTAATAACTCCAGGCGTCGAGGTGACAGCAAGGCCATTAACATTGAAAAATCTTCGAAATTTAAATGGATTTCGGGTGGTGCGATCGCAGCTTTTTCTGCCCGGTGCCAGGCATCGACAAAGCGCTCGAATCCTTGTTTGGCATCTTCGACGCCAATGTGTAAGTGTTGCTTGGTCATGATGTACCTCTTAGTCGATCGATGTCTTGTTGAAAATCGGCAACGAGTTTTTCGACCGATTCAAAAGTATAGGAAGTTTCCTGGTCGTCAATATGCCGGTGATCGCCTTTGCCGCGTTCGTTGTCATATCGAACCAGGCAATTGCCAGGATAACCATAATACAGTCGATACTTAAGGCCATGTGGGCGTTCGGAGTCCGGCGAGGTAAGCTTCCAGATCACCATTTCGCGGATCGCTCCATCGCTGTAAATGTATTT
>JASFMT010000398.1:0-4342 GCA_050117455.1 Gammaproteobacteria bacterium
CCATTTCAGTGCATCATCGTAATTGTCAAAGTATTTCATTTCTCCCGATATGAACCAGCTGCCGATTTTCGCGGCCGCTTCCTGCCACATTTTATTACCATACATGGCGATCTTTTCAAACTGCTTGCCATATTTAAGCCCGAGCTGAAAATCATCCCAGGCAGCACGGGCGTCCCAGCCCTCGAACTCCGTGGCATCAAACAGCACCCTTATTTTCAACTGGTCGAATTTCTCAAGAAAGGAATCAATCATGGGATTGAGTTTTTCATAGTCTTCATGCTTTAGCTGTCCAATCGCTTTGAGCGACAGGAAATAGTCGTTATCGACTCGCTCTATTCCTACTGAAAGGCCGTGCCTGTTACTACTCATACCGTAAAACCTCCATTATTGTCGGATAATTGTTATCGCCATCGTTTGCACAACTCGATACACCTGTCGGCATCAATATTTACTGAACGGTTTAAACTTAAACGTTAATAACAAATGGTGTCATTGATATAAGTTAATTTTTTATGGCTGACTGCCGTTTCCACTCGTCACATTTTGTTAAAGATTTTCCAGGTTTCTTCGATACATTAATGTATTCTAATATTATTATTTTTCGATGATTCAGTAATTGATGAACAATCAATAAGTTGCAGGAGGATTTTCACATGCATTATCAATCACAATTAGCCGTTATTACCATGTTATGGCTAACGCTGGTGGCCACGGCGACGGCCAACGAGGGCTTTCCGGGGCGGGAGGAATTTCCCGAAGTCCCGGTTTACGAACTCTCCCAGCTGCAAAACGATTTTAACAAGGTTGTTATTGTCGACACCCGCTCCAGGTACGAATATGACACGTTAAGGATTAAAGGCAGTATCCACATACCGGTGGCCGCCAAAACATTTGAGCAAGAGGTGCAAAAACTTAGCGCGAAAACCAGTAAACCTATCGTGTTTTATTGCAACGGGCGCACCTGTTTCAAATCCTACCTGGCAGTAAAAAAGGCGCAAAAGGTTAATGTGAGCAACACCTTTGCCTACGACGCCGGTATTTTTGAGTGGGTTAAGTCCCAACCACGGCAATCCGAGTTGTTGGGCAAAAGTCCGGTAAATCCGCAGCATCTTATCGATTCGAAGATCTATCAGGCCCGGTTACTGAACCCGGACGAATTCAGTGAAAAAATACTGGCCGTTGGTCGTGAATCCATGGTACTGGATGTACGGGATATGTATCAGCGTGCCGGCGTGGGATTTTTTCCCGGTAAAGAAACCTGGGTCAGTCTCGACAACAAAAAGAAACTCGAAAAATACCTGGCCAAAGCCAAAGCGAAAAACAAAATCCTCTTTGTCTATGACGAGGTTGGCAAACAGGTCCGCTGGCTTCAATACGCCCTGGAAGATATGGGTATTCAAAATTATTACTTCATGGAACGGGGTGCCAAGGCTTACTATGCCATGATCTCATCCTGGAAATAATTGAAAGGTTATGGGCGGCGGCTATATAGCCGCCGCTTTCTTTGATATTACTGCGATAGACTGCAATGTACATTGCAGGTCGTGAGTCCGGGGCGGATCACTATTTCACTGATATTATAAATCTCAGCGAAAATGCATGTTAAGTAATACCACGCACTATTGACACATCACTATGCAGGCATCAAATCCACCTGCATCGGCAAACTTCGCAAACGTTTCCCCGTTGCGGCAAAAATCGCGTTAGCCACTGCAGGGGCTGCCGGTGGCAATCCCGGCTCGCCTACCCCGCCGGGTGGTTCCTGGCTGGTAATGATGTGAGATTCGATTGTCGGAAACTGGGTGAATTTCAGGATCGGATAATCTTCCAGGTTCGATTGCGTTACCTTGCCGTTGTTAAATAACACGCGTTCTATTAACGCCGCGGACAGCCCCATGGCGATGCCTCCCTCGATTTGAGCATGCACACCGGCAGGGTTTACGACCTGTCCGCAGTCAACAACGCTCACGATCCTGTGAATACATAACTTATTTTCATCCACGGATACCTCTGCTATCTGCGCCACCCAGCTGCCAAACGAGAAATAAAGCGCAATACCCTGACCGTAACCTCCTGGCAACGATTTGCCCCATCCTGCCTTGTCGGCGGCTGCACGTAACACCGTTTGCGCTCTCGGTTCATGATCCAAAAGTTGAAACCGGTATTCCAGCGGATCTTTGCTGGCCGCATCAGCCAGCTCGTCAATGAAGCTCTCACTAACAAAGGCGCACTGACCGGCAGCTACCGACCGCCACGCCCCAACCGGCAACGGTGGCTCCAGAATAACCTGTTCTTCCGTAAAGTTGGGGATCTTGTAAGGAATATTCATCATATCCAGTGCCATGGCCGAACCTGCACTGCGTTGCCACCAGGCATCAGGCCGACCTTCAGCATTCAGGGAGGCTTTGAGTGCTGTGACGTGGGCAGGCCGGTAAAAATCATGTTGCACATCGTCCGCCCGGCTCCACAATACCTGCACCGGTTTACCGGTTTGCTTTGCCAGCGCAACGGCGTCGGCAACAACATCGGCTTCCAGGCGGCGGCCAAACCCGCCACCGAGAAACAAGCTATAAATGTCGACGTGGTTTTTGGACACACCGCTCACCCGCGCGGCCATATCGCGGGCCCCTTCCTGGCTCTGGGTGCCCACCCACACTTTACAACGCCCCTCAGTGATATGGGCCGTGCAGTTCATGGGCTCCAGGGTTGCGTGAGCCAGGAAACTGGTGTCATAGTTACGTTCCAGTATATCTTCGCTATCCTGCAAGGCACGCGCAGCATTACCCTGTTTATTCACAACGTCGCCCCGGTGGACAACAGCATCTTTCAATTGCGCATGATAAGTCTCGTTGTTGGCATCGGGAAGGTCAGGTTGCTGCCACTTTACCTCTAGCTGGTGACGCCCTTGTATGGCGGCCCAATTACTCCTCGCCAATACCGCAACGCCACTATGAATGGTGACTACATCAATGACACCCTCGACTGCTTTGGCCTGACTGGCATCGACTGACTGGAGCGCGGCATCTGCACACGGTTGGCGTTCAATACTGGCATACATCATACCGGGCACGTTGACATCGGCGCCGTATATTGTATTGCCGGTGACCATGGCCGGAATCTCCAGCCGCGGTTGCGGACGTCCAAGCAACTGGAACTCGTCCGGTTGTTTCAATGGCACCGCATCCTTTGCTCTGATCTTGGCGGCCTCTGGCGCCAGCTCACCGTAATCAATCCTGCGCTGCGTTGCCACATGATGGACAAATCCTTTACTGGTACGACACTCATCGACGGAAACGCCCCATCGACTGGCGGCCGCTTTCATCAATCTCTGCCGCGCGCGGGCGCCGGCCAGGCGCAGCGGTTTCCATTCACCCCGGATACTGGTACTGCCACCGGTGGTTTGTTCGTCGAATAATGGATTTCGGTACGGCGTTGCAGCGGGGGCGAATCGGGTGCGGACCTGCGACAACTCGATGTCCAGTTCCTCCGCCACCAGCATCACCAGCCCGGTTAACGCGCCCTGCCCCATTTCCGAGTGATTGATCGTGATTGTCACCGTATTATCCGCGTTGACCTGAATCCATTTATCCAGAATGACGCCCTGTTCAACGTCCTGGCTCCCAATACCTGCACCAGGCACCGGTGGTATTTGCAATTCAGGTAACGGTTGGTTAGCCAGTTTTGTCACACGATGGATGGCGCAACGAATCCGTTGATAAGTACCGCACCGGCACATCACGTTGTTCATCGCCTGGTTGACTTGATCCTCAGTGGGATCGGCGTGTTGGTTAAGCAAACCCGCCGCCGCCAAGACTTGCCCCGGCTGACAATAACCGCACTGCGGCACCTGTTGCTCGATCCATGCATGGATTAAAGCATGGTTATTTGCCGTCAAACCTTCAATGGTTGCAATATCGTGGCCCGCGGCACGCTTTACGGGCACCATGCAGGCGTGATTTGCTTCGCCATCCAGCAATACCGTGCAGATCCCGCAAATCCCAACCCCGCAGCCGAATTTGGTGCCTGTTAAATTCAAATCGTCCCGCAGCACCCACAGCAGGGGTGTTTCAGGGTCACCATCAAAAGATTGTTCTTGTCCGTTGATCTTGAGATTCATCATAGTCATCGTAATCCATTGATCTTTCTAACAATAAAAACGCTGTAGCTGATGCGCATTCACAGCTTCAACCTACGTTTAACACCCTGAATACGGACTGGTTTTTCTGCGCAGGTTTAGTGTAACAAGCGTAAATATTCAACATCTATACAGTGAATGGTTCATTGAAGAAAATCACTCAATCTCATATAAAAGGGGTAACGAAAAGTTTTATTGACGGAATAG
>JASFMT010000399.1:0-4330 GCA_050117455.1 Gammaproteobacteria bacterium
ACCATATTATGAGCAACGAATCAGACTCGGCACTGCAATTTCCCTGTGAATTCCCCATCAAGGCTATGGGACTGGCGGTTCACGACCTGGAAATTATCGTATTCGATATCGTCAGCCAGCATGCACCGGACACACCGCAGGATGCGATGTATAAGCGTGAAAGCGCCAATGGCAAATATATTTCCGTTACAGTAACTGTCAACGCGCAAAGCCGAGATCAACTGGATGCCATCTACCAGGCATTAACTGATCATGAGCACATCATGATGGCTCTTTAACGCCATCGTTAAACCCATGACCACACCAACTTTTGATTCTCCAGCCGCCTCGCCCATTGCCGTACGCGAACTGGGCGTGCAGGATTACCAGCTCACCTGGGATAACATGCGCCGTTTTACCGACCAGCGCACCGCGGACAGCGACGATGAAATCTGGCTGGTGGAACACCCGCCGGTATTCACACTGGGGCTCAACGGCAAAGCCGACCACATTATCGATCCCCATGACATCCCCGTTATCCAGTGCGACCGCGGCGGCCAGGTCACCTATCATGGCCCGGGGCAAGTGGTTGCATACATACTGCTGGACCTGCAACGTCGCAAATGGGGAGTCAAACAACTGGTGAATAAGCTGGAAGAAGCCATTATCGGTTTATTGGGCGACTATAAAATCAACGCCCAACGCCGGGAAGGCGCACCGGGGGTCTATGTCGATGAGGCAAAAGTCGCCGCGCTGGGTTTACGCATTCGCCGGGGATGCAGCTACCACGGTCTCAGCTTGAACGTCGATATGGACCTGCGCCCGTTCTCCTATATCAACCCTTGCGGCTACGAGGGCCTGGCATCGACGCAGATCAAGGACTTGCGCCCGGATGTCGATATAAAGGATGTGAAACAGCGGCTGATCGGGCACTTAAACCTGCAACTTTCCAGCGCTAATTAGACTCAAAATCAATAGCTTATCCATCGCCGGGTACTGTTCATGGGCTAATCGCGTTATAATAGCCCGCTTTCATTTGCCACTCACTGAATCACCACAACTTATTGATAATTATGACAACTCCCTCAAATCCCGCGAAACCGGCCCCGAAAAAAGTGGAACAAGGCGTGCCCCTGCGCGGCGCTGACAAGGTGGCCCGCATTCCTATAAAAGTGGAACCAACTCTCAAGGCACCCCGTAAACCCCGCTGGATCCGCGCCAAGGCTCCCACGGGCCCTAATGTCAACCGGATCCGGAATCTTCTGCGTAACAATAACTTACACACCGTGTGCGAAGAGGCCTCCTGCCCAAACCTGGGGGAATGCTTCGGTCACGGTACCGCCACGTTCATGATCATGGGTGAAATTTGCACCCGGCGCTGCCCGTTTTGCGATGTCGCCCACGGCCGACCGGATCCACTGGACAAAGAGGAACCCACTCATCTGGCAGAAGCCATCGAATTGCTGGCGCTGAAATATGTCGTGGTCACGTCGGTGGACCGTGATGACTTGCGCGACGGCGGTGCACAGCATTTTGTGGACTGTATCCAGGCAATTCGCCATCGTTCTCCCAGCACCAAAATTGAAATCCTGGTGCCGGACTTTCGCGGCCGGATGGATATCGCATTAACACTTATGGAGCAGGCCCCACCGGACGTGTTTAACCACAACCTGGAAACCGTGCCTCGCCTCTACAAAAAGTGTCGGCCCGGTTCCGATTACCAGTGGTCATTGCAGCTGCTGAAAAAATTCAAGGAAATGTACCCGGAAGTACCCACCAAGTCCGGACTCATGCTGGGACTCGGGGAAACACGAGAAGAGATTATTCAGGTTTTACAGGATCTGCGTGACCACAAAGGTGAAATGCTGACACTGGGACAATACCTGCAACCCAGCCTGGATCACCTGCCCGTCGATCGATTTGTGACGCCGGAAGAGTTCGATGAGTTGGGTGATATCGCCAGGGAAATGGGATTTACCAGCGTTGCCAGCGGCCCCATGGTGCGCTCTTCTTATCACGCCGATCTGCAAGCCGCCGGTCAAAACGTGGGCTGACCAGCGACTAACTAACAGCATCGTACGTTAAGCGGTTTTTTTAACGATTGTAACCCGGCCTGATCTGCATCAATTCTATTTATAGAATTCTCGCTTACCTCGTGATTATAATAAGGTTTTTTTATAGCCAGCAAAACACATACAAGTTTGCTTTTTCACTAAAACCGGATAAGGTTGTGAATCTGCACCGGACGCAGCCAAAAAACCAACGAAACACACACCACATTAGCGCATGAGGGACAACAATGTCTGAACTCGTACATCCACATGGTAGTTCTGATCTTAAACCGCTGCTATTAGAAGGAAGCGCCCTGGAGGCCGAAAAGAAAAAAGCAGCATCGCTCACCAAAATTTCCATTTCATCCCGCGAGGCCGGTGACCTGATCATGATGGGTATCGGCGGCTTTACCCCACTGGAAGGGTTCATGACCAAGGCAGACTGGGAAGGCGTTTGCGACGGCATGAAAATGGCCAGCGGCTTATTCTGGCCTATTCCCATTACCCTCTCCACGGATGTCAGCACCGCGGCGACCTTTTCCGAAGGCGACGAAATTGCCCTGTATGATCCGGAACGGGATGAGATTCTTGCCACCATGGCAGTCTCGGAAAAATACCAGATCGACAAAGCCCATGAGTGCATGCAGGTTTACAAGACCGCTGACATGGAGCATCCCGGCGTCAAGATGGTCATGGAACAGGGCGATGTGAACCTGGCAGGGCCGGTGAAAGTACTGTCGTTGGGTGGCTTTCCGGAAGAATATGGCAGCCAGTTTATGACGCCAACGGAAACACGGGCTGAGTTTCAAAAACGTGGCTGGAAAACCATCGCCGCGTTCCAGACCCGCAACCCCATGCACCGCTCCCATGAGTACCTGGCAAAAATCGCTATCGAAACCCTGGACGGTGTGCTGATTCATTCCCTGCTGGGCAAACTCAAACCCGGAGACATTCCCGCTGAAGTACGCAGCAAAGCCATCGGCACATTGATCGATAATTACTTTGTCGACAACACCGTGATCCAGGCTGGCTATCCCCTGGATATGCGTTATGCCGGTCCACGCGAAGCGTTACTGCATGCGTTATTCCGCCAGAACTATGGTTGCTCCCATTTGATCGTCGGACGTGACCATGCCGGTGTTGGCGATTACTACGGTCCGTTTGATGCGCATCATATCTTCGATGAAATTCCGAAGGATGCCCTGGAAACGCAACCGCTAAAAATCGACTGGACCTTCTGGTGCAACAAATGCGGCAGTATGGCATCCATGAAAACCTGTCCTCATGATGCGGAAGACCGCTTGTTGTTATCCGGCACCAAACTTCGCAAGGCGCTTTCCGAAGGTACTGAAGTCCCCGATAACTTCAGCCGCCCGGAAGTGCTAAAAATCTTGCGCGAGTACTATGGCAGTTTGGCCGAAGGCGACAAAGTCGAAGTCAAATTGTCCGGGCACTCCGCTAAATAATTCCAGGCTCGTTAGGGTGGGTTTATGCCTTTTGGGTGCATTGCCCACCCTACCCATCTGATAGCTAATCAGCTTATCGAGAAAGATACTAAATATTCTCGACTAGTATAAACCTACCCCACGAACCCCCAGCGGATTCTTTCTTTTGTTTACCGGTTATTTTTCCTTAATCCAGTTAATTTCTGTTGCCGTTTCGCGGCCGATTAACGTGTCACTAAGTTGATCCGGCATCTCCCATTCATTTTTCGAAATGGGCGTAACGCCTGCCATAATTTCTGCGTAGTCCTGCGGGTACAAAGGCTCTTTGTCGGGATCAACAAACCCGACCGGGTACAACGGCGCGCCACTGGACAATTCATATTTGTCAGAGGCGCCCACCGTGTGCAGTAGTTCATGGGTAATTACAATATTGTTTCGCTCTTCCTGCTTTTGCGCGGCAAACGCATGCACCACACCGATAAGCCCTTTCTCCAGCCCCAGCGAATGTTTTAATCGGTCGTGAATTTCAGGATCGTGGTACACCACAAACATCCGGATATCCGGTGACGGCCCAGAATATTGATCAACACTGAATACCCAGAACCGCATTTTCAGACTCCACCACATTACTTTTAATACCTGGCGGTCGGCGGGCGGTTTTGGTGGTAACTCCGGCACCACCGGCCCCAGCTTTACGATAACCGGCTGCTCTAACGGCAGGTTATAGGCTTCAGCTTCTTCAGCGAGATAGGTTTCGATGGGTTCGAAGGCACTTTCTGTTAGCTCGTCAATATAGCTGGAACTGGCTTCTCGGCGATCGCCATCAATGGGATAAACCACCATTTGCAACGGCAT
>JASFMT010000400.1:0-4324 GCA_050117455.1 Gammaproteobacteria bacterium
TGTCAAAGTTGAGTGAAGTCACTTTGGCGGGGTACTCCAACACCGGGTAGTGTATTTCGGATACTGTTTCCGAAGGCAGGAATTGGATACCATTTTCGGGAAGCGTTTCGCAAAGCTGGTTGATTTCACTTTCACAAACGCTGACCAGCTCATCCCGTTTGGCCTCGAGATCCGCAGGTTCGGCCGATCCCTTCAGCATCTTGCGCCAATCCGTTTTGTCCGCCACATGGTTTTTAATAATCACTTCCAGCAAACCGGAAATCCGCCGGCTGGCCACTTTGTACATGGGCAACGCCTGGGTTGCCCCCTGATCAATCCATCGAGTGGGGACCTGCGTGTGGCGGGTAATCCCTACCTTAATGCCGGATGAGTTGGCCAGGTAAACAAAATGATCCTGCATGCAATGTGCCCTGGCCCATTCCTCGTCACGGCACGTGCCCTGATCGAAATGACAAAGCTCCGGTTTGACAATACAACTGTCGCATTCAGCTAACGAACGCATACAGGGGAAACAATAACCCTGGTTGAAACTTTTACTGGTCTTGCGGCCGCAGGCAATACAATTAATGGTACCCGTGTAGTGCAACGCTATTTTCTTTTCCATAAACTCATTAAGCGCCACCACGTCGTCCCCAACCGGTAAACTGTAAGTAACCGGGTCGCTGTGCTCTACGATCATTTTCCGCAAGTTGCCTTTCATCTGCTCGACTAATCCTGTTTATTGTGGTTCTCAATCCATGCCAGCCATTGCTCGTGGGCGGATGGGTTATAGGCGGCCACTACCGGCCGGGGTTCCAGTGCCGCGGTAAAAACTTCCTCACCTGACAACGTGGATACTGCACCGCCTGCTTCTTCCAGTATCAAGGTGCCGGCCGCGTAGTCCCACAGTTTTTGCCCACCGTGGATATATAACTGGAACCGGCCGGCGGCCAGCCAGCACCATTCCAGGGCACAGGAGCCAAAATTACGCTGGGAGCGAAACGGATGCTCTACCACCAGCGACGTTAACACAGGTCCGCGCAGGCGTTTTAAGTCCACTACGGCAATCATTTGTTTAAGCTCAGTTAACCGGGTATGAATATTTCTGGTTGACAGAGGATCTCCATTTAACCGGCAACCCTCGCCTTTTATCGCGGTGAAACATTCATCACGTACAGGATCATAAATAAGCCCCAGCGTCTGTTTTTGGTTTTCAATTAACGCTAATGAAACGGCAAAAAACGGGATGCCGCTGGCGAAATTGCTGGTGCCGTCCAGGGGATCAAGACACCACACGGCATTGCTCCGGACCATCTGCTGTTGTTCATCGGGCGACATTTCTTCGCCTAAAAATGCAATCTCGGGCCACTTCTCCTGCAGCAATGACGCTAACCGGTTCTGCATGGCGCTATCGGCTTCCGTCACCACGCTGCCATCGCGCTTGGTTTGTTGATCAACGCGTTGTGAGGTAAAGCGATGCAACAGTTCCTGTTGCGCCGCATCCCGCACGATGCCACCGACCTCGGCGACAATTTTTTGATAATTCGTTTGATAATTCATGTTTAGTTCACTGCAAGCATAACAAGCACAACCAGATTCATCTCAGGTTTTTGTTTTGTAATCCGCCGGCCGTATAGCAACCGTGTTGCTCACCTTACTACAGATTTCACCATCACTGCGGTAAAGCGCATATTCAAAAGTCGGCGTGCTGCGGCGGGTCTGTTCCAGTTCTTCTTTTATCTGCCGATGAAGATTGTCGTCAAACTCAAAGCGTAACTCAAGGTCACTGTTGCCTTCCCGTATAAAATCAATGGTCATGGCGCGGGTCCACACCGAGTAACCGGGAAACCGCCGGGCACAGGCCAGTGCGGCGATGGGATCCGCCAGTGATGCCTGATAGCCCCCAAACATGGCGTCGCCCATATTTTTGGACAATCCCGTTAACGGCAACCGAATCCTGACCCGGCTCCAGTCGGGCTGCAGTTCAACAACCTTAATGCGCATAAAAAAGAAGGGTGGAAACCATTCAATACGGCGTTTGGCCGATAGAAAGGACAGTTTACTGATGACACGTAACGCATTCATAATGGATTGTTACTGCGCGTCATACAAAGTCACCCCATTGCGACTGTAATAACGCGATCGCCGTCAGTGCTGCCGTTTCCGTGCGCAGAACGCGAGGCCCTATTCTAACGCCGATACATCCCAGCTCAGTTAGCCAATCCAGCTCTTCCTCCGACAATCCGCCTTCCGGTCCAACCACCAATGAAACCTTGCTCGATACTGGTTTATCAATACCGCTGATAGCACGTTCAGCACGGTGATCCAGTACGATGCTTATATCACCAGGACCCGGGGTCAAGGCATTCATCCTTTCCTTTAAGGTTGTCGGTTCATGCGTGCGCGGCACCCGGTTACGCCCGCATTGTTCGCAGGCGCTATTCACGACGCCCTGCCAATGGTGCCGTTTTTTCATAGCGCGCTCACCTTCCAGGTGAACCGCGGAGTATTGCGTGTAAACGGGATAAATGTCATGGACGCCTAACTCCACGGATTTTTGCAGGGTAAAATCCATGCGTTCACCGCGCGATATTCCCTGAAATAACTGAATCGATAAGGGTGACTCGTTATCGGTTTGTCGATATTCAACCAGCCTTACCCTGGCAATGCGTTTGGCTATCGTTTCCAGGACCCCGGAATACTCACCACCCTCGCCGTTAAACACGATGACAGAATCGTTTTGCTTTAAGCGCAAAACGCGCGTCACATGACTGGTTGCCTGTGCATCGAGTTCAATGATATCACCGGTTTGCAGGGCAACCGGCTGATAGAGTCGTGGCGTCCTCATGTGTGATCCAGTGTATGCATCGGCTTAACAAAAATCCCCTGAAATTTTCCCGCGAAACCCGTGTATTTCATGGCATAATAGCGTTCCCGCTGACAAGGCTACCAGATAAATAGTGTCGTTTATGACTTCATTAACCATTATTCAACCGGATGACTGGCACTTGCATGTGCGTGATGGCGCGATGTTGCACTCCGTGGTTCCCCACAGCGCCCGGCAATTTGCCCGCGCTATCATCATGCCCAACCTGAAACCACCCGTAACGACGACGGAACAGGCATTGCAGTATTACCAGCGCATCAAAGATGCGCTGCCTGCAAACTCGAACTTTCAACCGTTGATGACGTTGTATTTAACGGACAACACAACGGCTGATGAAATCATTAAAGCAAAGCAAAGCGGCAAAGTGTTTGCCGTCAAATACTATCCTGCCGGCGCCACCACCAATGCCGAAAGCGGCGTAACGGATATCAGCAAATTATACGATATCCTGGCGGCAATGGCCGAACACAACATGCCGTTACTGCTGCACGGTGAAGTGGTTGATAACGATGTTGACATCTTTGACCGGGAAAAGCTGTTCATTGACCGGGTACTGGATCCGATTCGCCAAAAGATAAAAACACTGCGCATGGTTTTTGAACATATCACAACGAGTGACGCCGTTCAGTATGTACTGGACGCCGATGAACGATTAGCCGCAACCATGACACCGCAGCATCTATTGTTCAACCGCAATGCCATGCTGGTGGGTGGTATCCGGCCCCACTATTATTGCCTGCCGGTATTAAAACGCCGCTCTCACCAGGAAACGTTGCTCGAAGCGGCCACCAGTGGCAATCCAAAATTTTTCCTCGGCACTGATAGCGCACCACACGCCCAACACACCAAGGAATCCGCCTGTGGCTGTGCCGGGGTTTACAGCGCCCACGCCGCCATTGAATTGTACGCGCAGGCTTTTGAAGACGCTGGACGGCTCGACCAACTGGAAGGATTTGCCAGCTTCCATGGCGCGGATTTTTACCAATTACCCCGCAACAAAACAAAAATCACGCTGACAAAACAGCCATGGCAAGTGCCCGATTCCTATAAAGCGGGCGATGATAACCTAATACCGCTTTTGGCCGGTGAACAACTCGCCTGGCAACTTACTTGAACCGACTATAAACTGCACTCTCTATGTCCGATATCGACCCGCAACAATTGATGTCCCGCCGTTTTCGCGGATTCCTGCCCGTCATCGTGGACGTGGAAACAGGCGGCTTCAATGCCAAAACGGACGCGTTACTGGAAATTGCCGCGGTAACGGTGGTTTTTGACGAGAACGGTAAACTCCAGATGGACAATACTTATGCCTCGCACGTACAACCGTTTCCCGGCGCGAACATGGATGAAGCTTCGCTGGCGTTTACCGGTATTGATCCCCATCACCCCTTCCGGTTTGCCGATTCAGAACTGGACGCCCTTAAAAGCATTTTTGAACCGGTGCGCAAGGCGGTC
>JASFMT010000401.1:0-4313 GCA_050117455.1 Gammaproteobacteria bacterium
TTCTTCATTTATCTGTAAAGCCTCAATGGCATTGATCCGTTCGGAAACATCCAGGAGAGATAACACAAGACCGGTAACATAGCCGTTGTCGTTCTTTACCGGCGTTAAAGTCCAGTCCCAATGAGTGACGCCTCGCTCTGGTTTGTTTGTATATTCAAAGGGTTTTGCGTCAAATACAACCTGTTCACCGGTGAACACGGCATTTTTGAATATGGCTTCATTTTCTTCGTTTGGATATAAATCAAAGTGATTTTTACCGATGAAATATTCCGGTTCCTTGCGTTCGATTTCCGCATAAGGACGGTTGACTCGGATAAAATTCATATTGCGGTCAAGATAAGCAATGCGCACATGTACTGTATCAAATACCGCTTCCAATAACTGATTGGATTTTCTTATCTGCGACTCGGCATGGACATATTCGGTGATATCCTTGATTATGCCATACAGAAAAATTGGAATTCCGGACTCGTTTTTTATTACCTGGCCCTGTGATCGTACGTAGCGAATTTCGCCACTGGGACGGCGGATTCGATACTCAATTGCATGGTCGTCAGAATGTTCAGCGGTTAACGCATTATTGAATATGCTCCTGACTTTATTCCGGTCGTCGGGATGTACGACATTAATTGCCAATTCAAAGTCGGGTTCAGGCACATTGGTCTGGTCAATACCATATTGGCGGTATAGTTCAGGAGACCAGTAAAGTTTGCCGGTAGTAAGATTCCACTCCCAACTGCCAATTTCCGCCATTGTTTCCGCACGAAGTAACAAATGTTGCAAATTTCGACGTTGCTGGTCGGTGGTAATTCGTGACGTGATATCCTGTATTGTTCCCACTGAACGAATGGGATCCCCAGATTCGTTGTAATAGGTTTCACCTCGTTCGTCGACGTGCTTGATGCGACCGTCATTCATTACCAAACGATGGCGAACCTGGTAGGGTGTCCGATGCTTAACGGATTGCTGAAATAACCTGTCTACATTTGCGCGATCATCCGGATGGACCGCAGCCAGGAAAGCTTCATAAGAAGCGCCAAAACGTGATTTATCAATTTCAAATATATCAAATACCTCATCGGACCAGTATAATTTGTTCTGTGCAATGTCAAGGTCCCAGATGCCGGTTTGCGAAAGTCGCTGTACTTCCGAAAGACGTGTCTGTGTTGCATTCAATTCATTTTTGTAGTGACGCAGGTATTGTTCCAGTTCGTGGGTCTTTTTACGAAGTAACGCTTCGGTTTCGCGGATAGGGCTGATATCGCGCAATATCGCGGTGTAATAATTATTGCCTCGTACAGAGGTTTGATAAATCGAGGCTTCAACAAGGATGTGGTGGCCGTTTGCGTGCAGTCCATGCACGGTTCGCCGTTCGGCCATGTGACGCCCGCTTTCCTGGCTTTTAACAAATTCAGAAATATGTAGCTTATGCCGCTCTCTCGCTTCGATGGGAACTAATATGTCTAGCGGCTTTCCAACAATATCCTGTTGTTGATAACCAAACAACTTCTCTGCAAATTTATTGAAAAGAATGATCAGGCCGTCGTCATCAGTAACCACGACTGCATCCATAGTCGTCGCTGCGCTAGCTGGATAACGAAGTTCATCTGGCATCTGAATCATAAAACAGGCCTGTTGTCATCGATGTCGGATTGTTATCATCTTAAAATATGTTTCGTCTGCATCTGAGCTGGGATTGTATAACGTGTAATAAATTAATGATGAATTTAATTTACACTACGAATGTATTAATGCAAGGCAAGTGCCTTATTAATAATTGCGTTTCAAAATTATGTATTAAGACATAGTGATAAGGAAAACAAGAGACAAGCCTTCACCTTCAATCCAAAATTCGAAAACGATGTAAAAGATGAAACCCAATAAATGCAACGCGTTTTGTTAAACGTGGGGGCGGGTGATCAATAAATAACCATGCGGGATTTTACAATTCTACATACCGACGGTACGCAAATTGCGTCAATTCGTATTCATGCGTTGGTTAGCTCGTGCATCAATTGTAGCAACTAAATATTATTCGCAGGGTTGGGTAAAAGTTTCTTGATTCTAAATAGAGTAGTTGTAATATCATCGCTAATGGCGCTCTATCAGGTCATATGGACTATGTTGGTATTTGCATTAACCGTGAATATATTGGTTATCAACTCTATGCCTGTCGGATACGGTATGGTCTATATCTATGGATTTAGCTTGGGCGGAACTAAGCAACAGGTCATGACCGAGTTCGGATTTGATTTCAAGTCATCTTCGACATGCCAGCAAACTAATTTGCGAGTATCGTCATTGATTAATGACGCAGAAACTCGGACGCTGACAACAGTACCGTCTTTGTGTTGTAGCTAATCAATATAGGGGTCGAGTTTACCCTGACGATCCAATTGGTGTAATGAGTGATGATAGTCTGCTGAGCTGAGACGGCGCGACACGTCCTGGTAACGTAGCCAGCAATATTCAGGTATGGAGTATCCAAAAAAATTCTAAAAAACCTGATTGACCTTAATAATATATCCATCAATGGCGGTTAAGACCATACCATAGGGTAACGATATAAAACGATATGGAAAATTTGTCTACTATGCATTGGATATTAGGCAATATTCATTGAGGAATGCCAGTCCCGTATTTGTAATTGTTTACGATATGTATTTTTAAATCTAATTAATTGCCCCCAATAAAGTCATTTTGTTCCTTTAAATATAGCAAGAAGTATCCGAATCGCCAAATTATATACCGGTATGTTATATCCCGTACAACTCATGCTATACGTAACTATTTATGCATCAAAACAGTTCAATTTCACCTGCTGATAGATCCTGTTGCTTTGCAGCCTTACGATCCGGTGACAATTGGTGCTGTCGTAGTTCGTTCATGGAGCGCTCAAAAGTCTGCAATGCATCTTGCGCTTTGGAATGTTGCGAGTTACAGTCAAAAACATGATCTAAATGAGCGTGAAAATTTTGGAGTAAATTTTCTATATTGAGTAAATACTGAATACTGTTGTCGGCAACTTGGACAGCGATGTCTTCAAATTGTAGTGAACGTACAGCATTTGCAATGTTTTCTTGAATAATGTCGGTTTTCATGGCTAATTTCGACGCAAACTGTGCCGCCTTATGGTCCGGAAGTGTAGCTGTAATATCATTAATTATTTCATGTTGTTCTTTCACGCTACTGTTGATTCCGTAAAAACTGTTGCTCAGTGTTCTAACGCCATCGTTAATTAAGCTCTTAATTTGCTGAATTTCCTGCTTTGCGATTATTAAATCTTCAACAATGGGTTTTTCGATCATTGAAAAAATACTCGGAAACCTGACAAGTTCTGAATGTACCAGTGTTTCATGTTCCTTATTCTGGTTGGTGCGGATTTTCTGCCGTTGTAATGAATATAACAAGATAGCCCAAGTAACGGATACAACGAACAAAACAGTAAAGGCGATATGTTTTGTCCACTCGGTGTCGGTCAAGAAATATGCGACGCAACTTGTTATCGAGCCGGCCAGAAGGACAAAGTAGAAGAATTTGTTATGCAAACTGGGCATCTTGGTGAACGATCCTATTTATGGAAACGGTCTTAAGAAATTCGCCGGTTGAGCGCTTTTTGTTCTGCTTTCTCAAGTTTTTGAAGAGTCTTCAAGATCCGGGCAGCCATGCTATCGATAGGTTCAACAATGTCTACGGCACCGATCTTAAACGCTTCGCCTGGCATACCCCAGACGACACTGGTTTTCTCATCCTGAATTATGGTGCAACTGCCGGTTTCATGCATTTCCTTTAATCCCTGGGCTCCATCGTTACCCATTCCGGTTAATAAGACGCCAATCGCGTTTGGCCCTACGTTTAACGCAATGGAACGAAACATGACATCGACGGACGGTCTATGCCGGTTGACGGGAGGACCATCATGAAGACGGCAAACGTAACGTGCGCCACTTCGCTCAACGACCATATGCCGATCGCCAGGGGCGATATAGACGTGCCCGGCAAGAATTTGTTGCCCGTCACTGGCCTCGAAAACAGTCAAGGCCGAGCAACCATCCATACGCTCGGCAAAAGGCTTGGAAAACGTTTCAGGAATATGTTGGGTAACGACGATTCCCGGACAGTTAGCAGGCAATACAGTCAAAACTTCTTTAATCGCTTCGGTACCACCGGTGGACGCTCCGATCGCAATAATTTTGTCCGTTGTTTTAAAGTGTTTTTTACCTCTTCTGGACTTGATAATGGCATCGGCAGAATGTTTCTGCGGAGCTACCAGTTTAGTTGGGGAACTTGCGCGAACATTGGCCGTAGAGGCG
>JASFMT010000402.1:0-4298 GCA_050117455.1 Gammaproteobacteria bacterium
CCGGGTGGTAATTCCGACCGAATACGGTTCCTGTCCCGTGGAGCACGCGGCAGACCAGATTCGTATGGGGTCTTTCCCGCTCTGCCTGACTCGTTCGGGATAAAACTTTTCCGTTAAAAACTCGTACGGGTAGGAATCACGGAACCAGGACGTTTCATTGGTGGTCATGGCGTCCATGATCCGTTGACGCAGACGGCTGTCTTCCTGGGCGCGTGCCAGTAGATCACTGAACGACGGAATCGACAACTCCGCCATCAAACGCGTAATTCTGCTGGTAATCAAGTAGTGCTTGTTATCGCCAAGGACGATGCCGGAGGCATCCTCCAGAAATTCCCGGAACGATTCGTATTCATCAGGCGAAATGGGTGCCGTGATCACGTTATGTTAGTCTTCTAAGTAGTTGAGTATATTATGCTGCGTGGTCGGTCACCGGCCGGTCCACTACAGCGATAATCGCATTTGCCAAATCATTGGCGTTAAATTTTGGCACGAATTCGTTGGCGCCAACCTTTTCAACCATCGCGTGATTAAAAATACCGCTCAGTGACGTGTGCAATATGACATGCAGGTCTTTTAACTTTGGGTTTTGCCGAATCATCGTTGTCAGTGTGTAACCGTCCATATTGGGCATTTCGATGTCAGACACCACAACCGACAGATCCTTGTTCACATCTTCACCCTGCTCGCTGGCCAGGTTTTCCAGGTAATCCAACGCTTCCTTGCCATCTTTAACCAGAACGCAGTTGATACCAATCTGGTCCAGCGTCCGTTTGATATGTTTGCGGGCTACCGTAGAATCATCGGCCACCAGGACCGTCTTAAGCGTTGGACTGTGTTCTTCGACATTCTCAACGACTTCCTGCGACACAGTAGTATCAACACCAACAATCTGATGTAACACTTTTTCCAAATCTATGATTTCGACAATTTTATCGTCAACGTTGGTGACTGCTGTCAGATAGTGCCCGCCACCGGAACCCTTTGGTGGCGGCAGAATTTGGTCCCAATGCATATTTACTATGCGGTCCACGCCGGTGACTAAAAATCCCTGTACGCTGCGGTTATAGTCGGCAATGATAACGTATGCGTTGTCCTGGTCATCGATAGGCGGAAGATTCAGCGCCATACCCAAATCGACGACCGGGATGGTTTTACCTCGCATGTTGGCAATGCCTCGAACGATTTTGTTGGACTTGGGTACATGGGTCAACTTCGGACACTGAATCACTTCCTGTACTTTGAACACGTTGATCCCATAAGTCTGTTCACCGCGTAAGCGGAATAACAACAGTTCGAGACGATTTTCCCCCACAATCTGGGTTCGCCGATCTACATCTTGCAAAAGGTTGGCCATAATATGCACTCGATCGAGAAATTGAATGGTTCACCTTGTGTTATCGACACTTCAGAGATTAATCTTAAACCGATGACTTTACACTCTGACTAGCCAATGCCCTTAAATCTGGACAAAAACCACACAAATTATAGCGTCAAAGAATCGTTTTTATTTTCTACTTCAATAAGTTAGAAATTCTCTCTAAAGAAAGCCGGAAAAGCGTCGTTACTAATAACCAGTAGGTCGCACCTGATGGGCTGGTAAATAGCCAAAGAGCGCCGCAGAAATCCGCGGTGAATATTCGGATGAACACTGCAAGGAGTATGGAGTATGAAAAACTTCTCAAGCGACACAAGCGATAACAAACATAACACTGGATTACGTCACGACAGCACGCAATATATTTACCGCCGGGATTTGTCCCAGACCCGGGAAGACCAGAAAATCGCGAAAAACATGGCGGAACAACTGGAGTTGATGGAACAATACGTTACCCGCATTCCCGTTGTCGATTTACAAAAGCGCAACAGGATCCGCAATGCCATCGCCATGGGTAACTATGTCATCGACCCGTTAATGATCGCCGAGAAATTTCTGGCATTCGAAACGGAACTGTTCGGTACGCGTAAAAAGCGTTGATGTTTTAACTGCCTCGCAATTCCAGTTGCTGTAAAAGCGCATCAATACCGGCATCCGGCCGGTATTGATGCCTGTTTGACAGGACATCCATCAAATCTTCTCTAATGTCAGTGTCGCGCAGCGCCGGCATCTCTTTCCACTGCCACCGTAATGCCTGCAAGGCGGCACGGGTTTGTGACATGACGTCCCCGGTTCCCCAGGATATGTCCTGAAAAATGCGTTTGTCGATGCTTTTCAATCCCAGCAATACATAACCACCATCCAGCGCCGGGGTAACAACCACATCACATTCATCCAACGACAACTCATGCAATGTTGTCCTGAAATGATCGGTGGTAAATTGCAGGCAATCACTGCCGACAATTATCACGCTATCGGCCTGCGCAAGCGCACACCTGGCCGCATGGTGCATGCGTTCTCCCAGGTCGCGTCCCTGCTGCAGACACAACTTAACGTTAAATCGTTCGCTTAAGGTTTGAAAAAACTCATGGGATACATCATCGCACCATAGCTCAACGGGACAAAGGGATGCTTCTGCCGCCAGCGAGACGATGTTCTGCGTCATTAACCGGTGTAGTTCTGCGGCCGCTGTTTCGCCAATGGCGGGAATCAGCCGGGATTTCACTTTGCCCGGTATGGGCGCCCTGGAAAATATCAATAAGCGAGCATCGGGATACGCAAAAGAAATCGTCTGGTCGGTCACATCTGTTGTTCCGGATCAGGAAAGTGCACCACCGCAGCTACTACCCTGCCCCGCAGTACAGCCATAACAATGATCCATGACCACAATGGGATTGCCTTGCAGGTCCTTACCCATCAGATCCTTGATGTGTGTTTTGGGCTTGTTGCCATACATCATGGGCAGCTTCAGCATCTGGTTGAAATCACAATCATAGACGTATCCCTGCCAGTCAACGCTGATCAGGGAGCGGCACATCACGTTATCAAGGTTGCTGTCCTGATGGGCTTCATGGAGTACAGACATATATTGGTTAAACTCTCCTTTGGAGATGAGCGTACTGCCAAATCGCTGGATAGGCATGTTGGCCAGCGTCAGCAAGGACGTGAATTCGACGCCATACTCGTCATGCAAGTGCTTCTTGTAATCCGCTTCCAATGATTCCTGCGGTGGCGGCAAATAAGGTCCAAGGGGATTGTAGACCAGGTTTAACGGCAAACCACCGTCTTTGCCATACCCCAACGCGTTAAGCCGTTGCAATGCCTTTATGCTATTGCCAAATACCCCTTTGCCCCGTTGTCCGTCAACGTTCTCTTCCTGGTAACAAGGCAACGAGGCGGTAATCGATACCCTGTGATCTGCGAGAAATTGCGCCAGCCCTTCCTGGCCCGGTTCCAGTAAAATCGTCAGGTTACAGCGGTCAATGACCTCAATGCCCGCATCATGCGCCTGCTTAACTAACCAGCGGAAATGGGGATTTAATTCCGGCGCACCGCCGGTTAAATCCAGCGTTGTCGCACCGCTTTGGCGCGTAAAATCCAGTACCTGCTGCACGCTCTCCCGGTCCATGATCTCTTTGCGTTTGGGGCCGGCGTTTACATGGCAATGCAGGCATTGCTGATTACAGAGATAGCCAAGATTAACCTGGACAGTTGAGAGCCTGTCCCGTTGTATAGCGGGAAACGTCGTATTTTCCAATAAGGGCAACGTATCGTGCATAGCAATTCCTGGTTACAACACAAATGGACTAATAAATGGTTTGGTCACTATTACGGTTATGGATTCGTTATTGAATGATCTCTTATCAAAATCCCGGTCTAATTATCAACTGTATGTTTTATAATCTTTTTTCCGGTCGTTCACATAGTATCGAAATTTTTTATTGAGTCAACTGACGTTGAAATCTAAACTGCACACAACAATCGACAAAATGATAATTCCTGATTGTCAAACAGGATTGCGCCTTTTTACACCGGCGCCCGGCGTCTTTCACCTGAACAATCCTTTAAACCAGGTAACCACATGAAATGTGGCATGTTCGTGATAATTGCGTTAAAACTTATTAGTAACCTGACAGGCGAATTTGTTACACCCAATTGACGATTTTTACCAAAAAAGGACCGAACCTTGTCAAATCAAAGCCTGCCACGTGACGATGAACTCATTCCAAAGCTGTTGGAAAATGATGAAACTGCCTACCGGCAGGTGGTACGTGCCTACCACGGCATCATGGTGCATGTGGCAAAATCTATTGTGGGTGAAGCGATCGCCGACGAGGTTGCCCAGGAAGCCTGGGTTTCGGTGATGCGAGCATTGCCGAAATTTGAGCGCCGGTCTAGTTTAAAGACCTGGATTCTACGGATC
>JASFMT010000403.1:0-4283 GCA_050117455.1 Gammaproteobacteria bacterium
TCTATTAGAACGGTTACGGCAATTTTCCACAAATTTTATAATGACAAGGTAGGATACCATTTTACACCGTTAAACAGCACGCTATGGATCGCATTTCATGGTCAATTATTGGATAATTGCCGCCATCAGGAACCTGGACACACAGTTATCGTTACGGAACCACGTTCCTTACCGTTTTCAAAGAGTTATCCTTAAACAGTAGTCACACGAATCTAGCTAACACATCATGCAACAGGCATTGTTTTCCTACCGCCCCTACTGGGCAAAACGTTTCGGCACCGCCCCGGTGTTGCCCATGTCCCGACAGGAGATGGACGACCTCGGCTGGGACAGTTGTGACATTATCCTGATTACCGGTGACGCTTATGTGGACCATCCCAGTTTCGGCATGGCATTGATCGGACGGTTACTGGAAGAACAGGGCTTTCGCGTGGGAATCATATCGCAACCGGACTGGCACAGCGCCGAACCTTTTCACCAACTGGGTAAACCCAACCTGTTTTTTGGGGTCACCGCCGGCAACATGGACTCCATGGTGAACCGCTATACGGCGGACCGTAGGATTCGCCGTGACGATGCATATACCGCCGGCGGTGAGGCCGGTAAACGACCCGACCGCTCGGTACTTGTTTACGCCCAACGGGCACGGGAAGCATACAAGGATGTTCCGATCATTATCGGTGGTATCGAAGCCAGCCTGCGCCGGATCGCCCATTACGATTACTGGTCCGATAAAGTACGCCGTTCTATTCTGCCGGACAGCAAAGCCGACTTGCTGGTCTACGGCAACGCCGAGCGCCAGATTGTTGAAATTGCCCACCGCCTGGCAGCGGGCGAATCTATTAGCGACCTCACGGACATTCGCGGTACCGCCTTTATGCGCAATGGTATCCCCGAAGACTGGGATACCATTGACTCAACAGAAGTCGATGCACCCGGACCGGTGCATCAGGAACCCAGCCCTTACGCCGAACAAGCGGCACCGATACCAACGCCCGTCGACCAGACGGCCAATCAAACCGTGGTACCCTTTCAACGCAAACGCAAACTTAACCGTGAACGAACCGTTATCCGGTTACCCGCATTCGAACAGGTTAAGAAAGACAGCGTTTTGTATGCCCATGCCTCGCGTATCCTGCACATGGAATCCAATCCCGGTAACGCGCGGGCGCTGGTTCAACGGCACAACCAACGTGACGTGTGGATCAACCCGCCGCCGCTGCCGTTAACCACCAAAGAAATGGACGCCATTTACGAGTTGCCTTATACCCGGTTACCCCATCCTGCCTATGGGGAAGCAAACATACCGGCCTACGAAATGATTCGCTTTTCCATTACCATTATGCGTGGTTGTTTTGGCGGCTGTACCTTTTGCTCCATCACCGAACACGAAGGCCGTATTATTCAAAACCGTTCCGAGGATTCCATCATTCACGAAATCGAAACCATTCGTGATACGGTGCCGGGATTCACCGGGGTAATATCCGATCTCGGCGGACCCACCGCCAACATGTACCGGCTGGCGTGTAAAAGCCGGGAAATCGAAAAAGCCTGCCGGCGCCTGTCCTGTGTTTACCCGGGTATTTGCAGCAACCTGAACACCAACCATCATCCACTCATTAAAGTGTACCGCCGCGCAAGGGAACTACCGGGAATCAAAAAAGTATTAATTGCATCGGGACTGCGTTATGACCTCGCTATAGAATCACCGGAATATGTCAAGGAACTGGTAACTCATCACGTCGGCGGTTATTTGAAAATCGCACCGGAACATACCCAGACCGATGTGCTCAGCAAAATGATGAAACCGGGTATTGGCACCTATGACAGGTTCAAGGAACTGTTTGATCGCTACTCTGAACAGGCCGGTAAAGAACAATACCTGATACCCTATTTTATCGCGGCCCATCCGGGCACCACTGACGAAGACATGCTGGAACTGGCGCTGTGGTTAAAACAACATGGATTTCGCGCGGACCAGGTGCAGGCGTTTCTTCCCTCCCCCATGGCCACCGCAACCGCCATGTACCATAGCGGTAAAAATCCGCTGCGCAAAGTCACCCGCGACAGCGAAACGGTATCCATCCCCAGGGGCCTGAAGGTACGGCGCCTGCATAAAGCGTTTTTGCGTTACCATGATCCGGAAAACTGGCCCATGTTGCGCGCCGCATTAAAACGTATGGGCCGGGAAGATCTCATTGGTAATGGAAAAAAATACCTGGTGCCACGCTGGCAACCGGCGGGAACCAGCCATCGTTCAACACCGGACAACACGTCCAGCGTCAAAGGCGGTAAATTTGCCACGCAACATGTGCGGCCGGTAAATCCATCACAGCGCAGCCCGCGCAGGACTAAGACTCAGTCTAAATCTTCCAAGCCTGCCGGCCACACCCGCAAGGCCAATAAACCCGGCAGCCCCGCCGGCCAGGGCAAGCGAAAAGCGCGGCGTTAACGGTGTCATTCAAGTCATACAATGTCCCGCCACAAACCGTTGACTACACACCTGCGTTATTCCATTATTGAATCAAATAACAAAAACGGGTTTCCGCCTTTATGGATACAGCATTCACTATTAAAAGAATATCGAAAAGCGCTGGTTCTCAGACAAAGCCGTTTGACATAAGTCAACAATAAAGCAATAGTTCGACAGGGCTTTTATTGAAAACCCACGTTTTTTTTGTTTTATGATATATTTCAGATAAATATCCGTACGCGCGTTAAGCGTCTTTTAAGAACCCATTAAGCACCAAAGCAGTTAAATGAACTAATATGTAAATATACCTAAATATTATATTTAGCGTGAGCAGCACCCCAATAACGAGAGCGTTACTTTCTAAACTGAGGAGGGATTCAAGATGTCCATAAAAACACGAATGACGGTTGGAGCAGCTGCGTTGTTAATGTTGTTCATTGGCCCTGTGGTACTGGCCGACAGTCCGAAATCGATCAAAACACCCGACAGGCATTCTGTAGAAGTGAAAGGAAAAGTCAAACTGTATCGGGTACAGATCGAGGGTATGCAGCTGGGCGAAGGACAGGAAAAAGCGGATGCTGAACTATTCGTGACCCTGGACTCTGATCCCGAAATGGTTTACACGCTTCAGTTGAAAAGCAATTCTCCGCAGGCCAACCGGGTCATGGCGGACACGTTGCGTGAAGCCTATATCAACAAGTTGCCGGTCACACTGTATCATCAAATTGGGATTAAACAGAAAAATAACCTGAAGATCCTGATGGTGCAATTGAACTAAAAACCAGACAACATCGACCACCAAAAAAGCGCCACGGCAATTGATGCGGTGGCGCTTTTTCATTTCGCAATCATCCAATTATCACGACCAGTCTTCAGTACCGTTTAAATAATCCAGAACCCGTTTCATCCCCGCGACGCCTTCATTTAACATGATGTCCAGCGGCGTCTGATTAGCAAAATACTGACACTGTGTCGTCATCCAGTAGTTTGCGGCAGTGGTATTATGGGGAAACAAACTATCCACGGCGTTCTGGATCGATAACAGATAATTGGCGCGCGTCAATGCGTCATGGTCATCGGGAAAGGGCATACCGGTTTCAAACCGGTTGAGGGCGCGGGGCCTGGTGTCTTCCGGCATCCCTAATAATAAGACCTGTTGCTCCCGGGCCACGCCCCAGTTACGTAATACACTCATCAGGGTTCGCGCCAGGTCGACGCGCCGCTCGGTATCCATGGTAGATTGATCTGTCATATCGTTCCCGCAGTGGGTGGTTCTCTTTATATCATAGTCGAAATACAGTGGATTTTATGGACAATCACTATCTTCGGCCGCTCGATTAGTTTACTGCCTTGTAAAATTCCATAATTTTTGGCAGGGCTTGTTCAAGATGCTCAAACCAGTGACTGCCATCGGGATATACAATCACGCTACCGATGGCATCGTATTTTTGCTTCGCAAACCGATAATCAATAATGTCATCGGCCTCATCCAGTAATACCAGGCTTGGCACGCGAATATCACCCACCGCGATGTCGTATTGTTCCAGGGCTGCCAGGTCGTCACGGGTAAACTCAAATGCTTCGCCGGTTACCATATTGGTTTGAGGGCCCACCACTGGCGCCAGGGTTTGCTGAGGCTGCAAGGCGGGATTGATAAGCACCACTTTGTCTATGTTATTTAACGTCGCACCAAGGTATTGGGCATAGTATCCACCCAGGGAACTGCCAATCAACATCAGTGGCGATGTGGCTGGCAGATGATGCTGTTCAATAAAATCTTTTAACACGTCAATCGCCGTTACCGGTTGAT
>JASFMT010000404.1:0-4278 GCA_050117455.1 Gammaproteobacteria bacterium
TACCCCGCCACCCCACAGAATCGTAACTGGCCATGAAAATCATGCTGTCCGATTCCAAACTGGTGGTGTTGAGCGCGGCCGATGCTGAGCTGCCGGAACGCGAATCGATGTCTCGGATGGCATTGTTCAACGAGCTGATTAATTGCTGTGGGTCGCCAGCGCTCAGGAATTTACCCCGGCCGTTCCACGCCGCATGGCGCATATCGTCAATGGTTGTCGCGGTGTCCGCTTCGGGTTTTGGCCAGCTAAAGGCATCGGTACTGTTCGGCGGATTGGCATCAAGGGTACCATTGACACCAAAGGCCACCGTGTAAGTCACCAGGTGCTGGGCGGTATTCTCATCAATACCAGGAATTTTGCTGACTTTGTCAGCCAGATCACTCAAATCTGTTTCGTAATATTCCATGGCCACGTCCGCCAGGGTATTGCTGTAATTGTCTTCATAGGAACCGCCATCCCAGGGACCATTGCCTTTGTCGGTATTGCCCACGCCGGGCGAGCCGCCGTTCCAGAAGCCATCCGACATGACGATGGCGAAGTTCTTCTGGCATTGCCCGCCCTGGTCTTCAGGCAAAATGGGGCTGGCACCCCAGTCATCGCTCAGGTTACCCGCAAAGTATTCGCCGACGTTTTTGAGCCCGTCACGCAGTGGCGTACCGCCCGAACTGTTGACGTTAAATACGCTTTTCAACAATGCGGACTTGTTGGACTGTGCCGTGGCATCAACCGGTAATGATATATCGTCCACATCTTTTACCTCGGTGAGGACACTGTTGTTGTTATGCAGTGTGCCCAGTCCGACGCGCGCTGAAGAGTCCTTGATAATTTGGGATAACGCCCGCTTGGCAACGTATTCCCGTTTGCGGTAATAACTGTACCAGTTGGCATAGTTGGATTGTTCCGCCACGCTCAGGTCGCTAACCTTGATGGGATTGTCAATAGCACATTCGTCGCCGGTGGATGAGCTGTCACTGATGTCGTCGCTACCGGGGCCGTCGTATTCAGTGTCTGAATCCAGGTCTTTCCAGCTGACATATACATGACCGCTGATGTCCGTGGTGCCGGTAGTGTATGGGTTATCGCGGGCGGTAGTTAAAGTGAGATCGGCGTAGGCATCGCCTGCGCTATCATAACCCGCCCATGGTTTGTAAGTGACGTTGGGGTCATAGGCCATAACGTTAAAACCGCGGCAAAGCAGGCGCTTTTCCAGTGCATCGTCCGGTGAAAAATCCAGCCCATTAAAACGCTTCGATGAAGTGGCCGGATATTGAGTCCCTGCGTTGAGAATGTCTTCCCAGTCCATGCTGCCGGAGTCGTCCACCATGAAGAAAATATTGGGCTGTACCGGTGTAGTTTCGAGGATAAGCGGTTTGGTCGCCAGGGAACCGGGCGCGGCGACCGCGTGACCAGCTATCATTAAGGTTGCTATTGCAGACAGCGATAGCGATGACCATCGTACATTGATACATCCACACTTCATGTTACTCTCCTTACCGCTCAACTGGAGCATAAATCGATTCATCATTTTATTTTGGGTCACTTGATTAATATTGTCTGGTTACAGCAGCCGTTTACTGAATGTGCTTGATAACACCACTTTGGTGTCCTTGTCGGGACCCCAGCCGATGGCAACGACTCGAAAAGCAAATTCGCGCAAGTCGGGATCCGTAAAATTCAATGGCGGGTCGCCAATGCGGCCAACGTATTCGATGACATAGCGCGGATCGCCGGGTACCACCGTGGCGTCGTTGGGATATGCCGATAGTGTGGTCACGGCGCGGCTGTTGGCGGAACTCCAGGC
Organism: Gammaproteobacteria bacterium; assembly: GCA_050117455.1. GTDB lineage: Bacteria > Pseudomonadota > Gammaproteobacteria > SZUA-152 > SZUA-152 > JAKEGK01. The sequence continues at coordinate 1,802 of JASFMT010000404.1, forward strand.
GTCACTGTCGTCGACGTCCCAGGTCAAAGCATTGCCGCTGACGGTGTTGTTATAAAGTTCGTCGGTGCCGGTGAATTTGCTGAGGTGTGACTGAAAAGCAACATTGGCTGTGCTGGTGAGCCATTGTTCGGCGTCTTTTAATGCCGTTTCGGCGGCCTGGTGTGCCAGGTTGCGCTGCCGCGTATTGGACGACATGCGTTCTTCCATCACCGTGGTATCCAGCGCCGTAACACCCAGAATGGTCAGTACCAGTAATATCAACAGGCTGATAACCAGTACAGAGCCGTTGCTGTTTTGGGGGAAGGGTTTTCTCATCATGCCGGTGCCCTGTTTCTTAAACGTACAGTGGTTGTGAAGGTTTTTCTAAGCAACCCATCGCCATCGCCAGGATTGACCACCATATCGATGCTGTTGACGGTAAATGTCATGCGTACACTGACTACGTTGGACCAGTCAGCAACGTCGTCGGCATCAACATATTGTGCGGCGATCACCGGTGTACTGGCTCCGGCAGGATTGCTGGCGATACCGTATTGAATCTGAAGGTCATCGACCCCTTCCACCAGTTCGCCGCCAGGAGTCACGAACAGGGAATTGGACTTGCCGGAGCTGCCGGGTTGTAACTGGTAAGTGGTCGACCCGACCCGGTAGATTTTGGCGGTGGAGGCGGTTTGCGATCCGAAGATACGCTGTAAATCTTCTGTGGTATTGGACTGGGATTCATTAGGACCGGAAGTGGCATCGACGCTGGCGGTGTGTTGGATGACGCCGGTATCGTCGGGATCGTTGGTAATCATAAATACCGCCGCGCCGGCACAGTCACTCACCGTTACAATGTCCCATTGCTGCAGGGAGGCATAATTCATGTGGTCGGGATCCAGCACAACCGCCGCTTCCTGATCACTCATGGGTTGGGCCACGGGTATGGCAGTGGCTTCCGAGGCATGGCGAATAGTTATGGAGTCCGCGTTAGCGCCTCCCTCGGTACCCTGGATGGCAGTAGCGAAATCATAGTTTGCGCTTTGATCCTGCAACGTATTGACAACGTCATCCGTCGCACCCAGGCATCCCATATAGCCGGATGTCGTGAGGTCGCGCACCATAATATCAGTGATTAATCGTGCGTTTTCCTGAATGCGGGACAACGCCTGCTGAATGTTGTAGGAATGCTTGGCGCTTTGAAAAATTTTAATAATACCCGCCAGCAACACCAGGCTGATGGTGATGGCCACCATAATTTCAACCAGCGTCAGGCCGTGTTGTTTGCGTTGCGTTTGGGTGGGGTTACGATTCATATACTTAATCTCGTCAATAAATGGGTTTCCTTGATGTATCTGGCGCACTAGGGAATAAGTTCCAGACGGAAACACTTCAGGTCCTTTGAATAATCGGTACTGCAATCAGTGCCTGTCGCACCGGTGCGTGCTTCATCCCAGAGCACGGTAATAGTGAATATGCCGCCGTTTTGCGACACCATGCCGTAACCGCTGGGCAACAGGCTGGCGATGGAACCGTTGGCCGACTTACTGGTCCACTGGTAGATGTCGTTGGTTGCAGTGTCTTCCGCCGAACAGGGTGAACCGCTGGAAATACAACCCGGTGCGGCGCCAACGGGGCTGCCCATGCTGTCGATATCGTTGTAGTAGCCGTTATTGACGCCTTCCAGGTTGGAGCGCATGCGATCGGCCATGTCATAGGCGAGCATGGATGCCTGAGTCTTGAGGTACGAGTTATGGCTTTGCTGAATACCAGTCGTTTGTAAACCCGCCATGCCCAGCAAGCCAATGGAGATAACCAGCACCGCGATCAATACTTCGATCAGGGTAAAGCCGTCCTGGCGGTTTGAAACAGGGAAATCGTTCATTACAACACTACCTTTCTTTTAGCTAATTGGGATTGGGAATCGGACGCTACACGCTGCAACTGGCCGCGGTACGAATTGTTTCGTTAACGCTGGCATCAGTCGCTGATGTGCTGCGCACGCTGCCGGTGGTGGAGATAACGATGGCGCGGGAATGATCACCGAAATTGCGTGAATCACAGAGCACCAGTGTGGATTGGCTGGTATCCAGAGTGCCGCCACCGATGGGTTGGGCAAAGCCGGTTCCGGCGTAGGAGATGTAGTCTTCAACCGCGGTTTGCCCGGCCAGACTGGCTGATCCACCAAGGCCAGGTTCAACCCGGATCAGCTCCTCGCTGGCGGTTTCGCGCTGGCCGTTTTCGTTATCATCGACGAAGACAATCCAGCCCTGTTCCCAGCCGCCGTTGGCCGCGCAAGTGGACTGGTCAGCGCTTTTACACATGGTAACCCGGTTGCCGCGCTTGACCGCTTCGCTGCGCGCCAGGTTTAACGACGCCACGAATTTGTGAACCGACGTCGACATGCGGTTGTTCTGAATAAAAGACCGAAAACTGGGAATGGCGGTGGTGGTAATAATGGTGGCGATCGCTAGAACCACCAGTAATTCGATGAGGGT
>JASFMT010000405.1:0-4274 GCA_050117455.1 Gammaproteobacteria bacterium
CAGGCTGGTTGACAGTGGCTATGTCGATGAAAATACCCGTCAGCCGTTTCTGCGTAATCAAGGTAACGTCATCCTGGTGCGTGCCGATAAGGCAAAGAAAATAAACGACGTCTGTGATCTTGGCGGAAAGACACGTGTTGTTACTCCTAATCCTGAACTGGAGCCTGGTTCATTCGGAAATTTTTCAGGAACGATTTTTAATGTTGCCAATGAAAATGATTTCGGTTGTGATGCGACAGAGTTGTTTAACAGTATTTTCAGCCAGGATATCTCTGAGTTCGATCTATCCAGTTTTGACAATCCTTACGACATAAAAGAAGTGTTGGAGGTTTTTGGTCAAGGCGAAAACGAACGCGGCAAACCACCAAAATGGATCGCGTCGTCGCGTATTATGCACCGGGATATACCCTACGCGCTGTGTCATGATGAAGCGGATGCGGGTGTTATTTTTTATCATCAGGCCATCTATGTGAAACGTGAACTGGGAAAAACCGGCTGTGAACTTGATGTAGTCGCTATGGGTGGTACTGAAGCGGCTCCTGATCCGTTACCCGGTAATCGGGTGGGTACGTTACACATCGGGAAAGTGACCGGTTCTTTCCCCCAAAAAGTGCTTGACGCACGTGACCTGGTTTATACATTTCTCACTGCCAGTGTGGTGTGGACTCAGATTATGGCAGACCACGGATTGGTAGATCCGACTCCGTAATACCGAAATAGTTAGCAATGACGAAGACCCGGGGTTCACATATACGCCGGGTCTTCGTACGGTGTTACGCCGGATTAGCAACAATCTCCAGTACTTCACCCTGAATGTAAATCGTGCCATCAGTCGCCTGATTATGCGAGGACCATAATCGTTTCAGTTCCCGGCGCAATGTATCCTGGCCTGATTTGTCGAGCCTTGCAAAGGCACGGTTCACGGGTCCGAAATACTGGCGGTAAAAATCCACTATCTCCGAGACCGGTGATGTATAACGGAACTCAAAATATTGCTTGTCTGTGCGTAACGCTTTTATGTCGCTACCGAAAAATTTACGTACATGCTGTTCCTGGCCCCACATTAACGGCGACGGCATGCCTGCCGGTGGCGGCGCATGTTTGCCAACGGTTTTAAAGAAGTGACCCACGAAGCCTTCCGGGGTCCAGTTGGCCATAATGATCTCGCCGCCGGGTTTGCAGACCCGCTTTAACTCTTCCGCAACCCGTTCCGGCCGCGGCGCAAACATCGCGCCGATGACGCTATAGACCTGGTCAAAGCTATTGTCTTCGTAAGGAAGCATTTCTGCGTCACCAATATCGAACTGTACATTGAGGCCTTCTTGCGCTGCGCGGTCGCGGGCCTGGTCAATCAGGTTATCCGCAATATCGACCCCCACGGCTTCAGCGCCGGCCCTGGCCGCGGGTATGGCAACCTGGCCTGAACCACATGCCACATCCAGCACTTTGCCATCGCGCTTTACTGGATGGCGCTTGAGAAAATCAAGGGCGCTGTGCTCCAGCGTTTTGGCGATGTCTGCATAATTACCTGCACACCAGGTCGTTTTAAGTTGTTGTTTAATAGTTTCCAGTTCGGGGATCAGTTCTTCCGTTGCGGTATTCATTGCAATCTCCTTAAAAGTTGTGATGCTTTAGTAATATCTCGATGTGAGCTAATTGTGGTTAAACAGGGTTCGGTCATCCAGTACTAAATTTGTACTAGCCGCGGGACAGGTATTAAGCTACAAAATATGTACTTGCATTAAAAAAATTCAGCGTGTGTCGTACAATAATGTTGTTTGCCAAGCAGTAGAACAGGGAGATGAACTATGAAAGGGTACGGGCAATTTTGTCCAATCGCCAAGGCGTCTGAAGTGCTGGGCGAGCGTTGGACCAATCTGGTCATCCGGGAACTGGGAGCCGGTAGTGAAACATTCAATGATCTGCGCCGGGGATTGCCGCTCATTTCGCCGTCACTTTTGTCATCTCGCTTGAAATCACTTGAGCGGGCCGGGGTGGTGGAACGCCGCGTGAATAATAGCAGCGTCAGCTATCGCTTGACTGCGTCAGGAGAGGAATTATTTCCAATTATTTTAAAGCTGGGTGAGTGGGGTCACCGCTGGGTCCGCAGTGAAATGTCCAAGGATGATCTTGATCCTTCGTTGTTGATGTGGGATGTCCATCGTAATCTTGATGCTCGTTATTTTGAGCGCTCATTTGGCAGTGAGCGTTGTGTACTGATGTTTGAGTTTACCGATTTCCGAACAAAGTATCATCGGTGGTGGTTGGTTATCAAAGACGGTGAGGTGGATGTCTGTCTTAAGGACCCTGGTTTTGACGTGGATTTGACCGTCGTTACCGACACCAAGAGTCTGGCGCATTACTGGATGGGGGATATCAGTATGAACAAGGCGTTGCGTGACAAGCTGATTCGTTTATCGGGTTTGTCGGAATTAAAAAAGGATATTGCCAGTTGGCTGGGGCGCAACTATTACGCGGATGTAAAACCGGCGCGACGGGCGTGAAAAGGTGTGGATGGTTATTTGCGTTGTAGGGTGTGCATAGCGCACCGAAAATGTTTGCTGCGGTGTAATGTGCTCTGCTTATTCAAGCGTACCGGGTTGGTGTGCAATGTACCCAAGGGGCATAAAACGACCCTACAACGTCCAAATATCTTGTTGCGTCGTGTACACCCCACGAACGTGCAGGGCGATTGTAGGGTGCAATGAGCGCAGCGCATTGCACCACCTACCACCGTTTTACACTTCACTTGCGTTAAAACATTAGCGATGCCATGGTTTGCGTGCTGACATTACCAGCAACGGAATTAACAGCAGAGTAATTACAACGGGTGCGTAATAGATTGCCCCGCTGCTGTAATCGATATTCTCCGTAAATCTTTCATTTACTACCAGGCCGGCGTGTATCGCTAAAATGATAAAGCCGACACCAATAGACAGTGCCGGTTTTAAATACGCTGCTGCAAAAGCATATATCACGTAGGGTAATACTCCGGCTGACAATACACTGAACATCATTTTGTAATGGGTATATTCCGGCACAATGGCCGATGCGGCGGAAATGACTAAACCGGCTATGATAATACCCACACTGAAAACATTTGTATGAGCTGTATTTTCCATCTACACCTCCGTTCGCGGGCGCTCGCCGGTATGACGAACAACCATCAAAACCATCGTAATTATTTAGACGATAAAAAGTCTCAGCTGGTTCCTGCTTGAAAGGATAATGTTAACGAGCGGATATAATGAAGGGTATGAAATTTGTCAAATCGACAAACGTTGTTACGTGATTTTAAAAAGGATTGCACCGCAGCCGTCGTGGATTTTGGTTCCATCGCCGGCCGCCATGTTGCACTGGGCCATCCAGGATTATCCTTAGTGTGTCGGTATTGGAATATTCTGACCATTGGGCCATCATCGCCCTGCAGTTGCCGGCGTACCAGGTGAGGTTGAAATTGGCGTCGTCGGTCGTGAATTCAGCACATTTTTTCGTTGAATTAGCGTTAATAACAAAAACAATAAGCAGCCACAATTTTATCTGCGGCGAAAGGTAAATATTCCCTGTTTTTTGCAAAACATTTTCATTGTGTTTTGTGACATAATAATAACCGTTTTGCTGTGAAAATCCGTTAACCTGGAAAATAACAAAAAATAATCAAAATGTTCATAAGAAGAGCGAAGCTGTGGCGCGGGATCCTGTTGGGGTTGAGTTATGTGAGTTTACTCGTCATCACGCCGGTCTATGCGCAAACTGTTTTAATCACCGTACTGGAGAAAGGAACAGCGGAACCCGTCGCCAACGCAAATATCGTCGTGATGGAGACCGAAGAATATGTGGTGACCGATGAGAACGGTCAAGCGGAAATACCCATGGGAGAAGCGGACCAGGCACTTAAAATTCTGGCGCTTGGTTACGAAACACTGGTTACGCCCTTTAGTCCGGTCGATGGGAAAATAACCTGTTATCTTGAACCTGTCAGCGTGGAAGCGGCCGGAGTAGAGGTCGTGGCCGAGCGATTGCCGGAAAAAGTATCGAAGTTTTCCATCACCGCTGAAGAGTTGGCACACGCTCCCGGAAGTCAGGGGGATCCTGTTATTGCCGTGCAGTCCCTGCCCGGTGTCGTCGCGGCGGAAGACGGGAGCGGGCAGGTCTATATGCGCGGCAGTGATATCTACGACAATAAAACCTTCGTCAATCGGGTGCCGATCGGGTACCTGTATCATTTCGGCGGCTTGCGTTCCACCATTAATCCGCAATTGATCAGTGACTTA
>JASFMT010000406.1:0-4273 GCA_050117455.1 Gammaproteobacteria bacterium
AACGCCGAAGTGATCGAAGCGGATTTGCAGGATCCCGCTTTGCCGTTTGCCGCCAATAGTGTCGATGTCGCCATTGCCTCGGTGGTGATTCACGAAATGCACCAGCCCGTGCGCATGTTTCGCGAGATGTATCGTATATTAAAACCGTCTGCGTTGTTTTATATTTATGACTGGGTGCGCGTTCCGTTGCAGGCGTATTTGAAAAACGCTGATACGGATCCTTTTGCAATAGACGTGTCCGTTGACGAGCTTGAGGACCTGTTTATTCATTTTATCGAGCATAATCGCTTCAGTCTCGAGGACCTGAAGTTTATGCTCGACAAAACCGGTTTCCGGGTGCTCGACGATGGATTCAAGAATGAAGGTCAACATGCCTGGTTGCTGGTAGAAAAACCACAAGAATAAGGTAAGCTATCTTTTATGGACCTGTTACAAGCAATCTCTCTGGCCATCCTGCAAGGCCTTACTGAATTTCTGCCCATTTCCAGTTCGGCCCACCTGATACTGGTGCCGCAAATGGTGGAAGGCTGGTCGGACCAGGGGCTGGCTTTTGATGTGTCCGTGCACGTGGGTACACTCAGTGCGGTGATGATTTATTTTCGCCGTGAAGTGACCGAAATGGCAGTGGATTGGGTTACGTCCCTGTCCACGCGCCAACAAACCATGAACAGTAAACTGGCCTGGGCGGTGCTTTTTGGAACTATTCCCGTGGGGTTGGCGGGACTACTGTTTAAGGATTTCATTGAGTGGAATCTTCGTTCACCAACGGTAATCGCTATTACGACGGTGGCGTTCGGTTTGTTGTTATGGTGGGCGGACGTAACCGGTAGGCGCGCCCGCGATGAATACACTATCAGTATCGTTGATGTCATTGTCATTGGGTGTGCCCAGGCTCTGGCTTTGATTCCCGGGACATCCCGCTCAGGTATTACTATCACCGCCGGTTTAATGCTGGGCTTAAGCCGAGAAGCCTCTGCGCGCTTTTCATTCCTGTTGTCCATACCTGTTATTTTGCTGTCGGGTGGTCTGGTGACGCTGGATCTGATACAACAGTCAACTCCGGTGGACTGGTCATTGATGATCATTGGGACCGTGTTGGCGGGGGTTACCGCCTATCTTTGTATTCATTTTTTCCTTAAATTGCTGGAACGCATTGGAATGCTGCCGTTCGTGATATACCGGCTGGCGCTGGGTGCGGTTCTGTTTTATATGTTTGGTTTCTCTTTGTAGTTCTTGCTATGCAAAATTAATATTTGTTAATCCTGTTGGCGTTGTTGCAACCGATTTTGTTTGATATTCAGGTTGGGATGTTGCTGGATGACAAATACAATGGGTTGACGGTTCATTTGATACGCATTGACCATCACCATTTTCTGCACGATCAGATCATTGTTCTCGATCATCTCGACAATTTTCGGAATATTCCATAACCAGCCTGCTTGATAATAGATTGTGGCGCCTGGTTTCATGTGGTTCTTTACCTGCGAAAAAAACCGTTCATGGACTTCCCACAGGCCCTTGTTTTTCTCATTGTAGGGATACTCAATGTTGAAAATAATGGCATCAAATTTTTCATTTTCTTTTACCGGGCCAAATAGATCACCCTGGCGGGCGTCAATAATACTGGACAAGCCATGATATTTGGCATTATAGATTGTGTCGTTAACCGCATCCTGATTAAGGTCAGTGGCTACTACGCGGCTGGCTTTTTGCGCCGCGAAGATAGCCTGGATACCTGCGCCGGTGCCAATATCCAGTACCTCGTCACCATCATTAATGGTCGTGTTTTCCAGTAGAAAAACGCTTTGAATGGAAGGCACCACTGTTGATTTGGTGACAAAAAAGTCCTTGCCATTGGCGCGTACTTTGTAAGTGCTGGGATTATCAACCATGTAACCGTAGTAAATCAGTTCAAGATTGCCGGGGTGTTCGATGACATTTCTGAAACCAGTGGATGGCGCACACCCCGAAAACATGATTGAGATCATGCAAACGGCCATTGTTTTTTTCATATTCATGGTTCGTATCGAATTCCTGTCATTTTAAGCGGACATTGAAATAGTTATCTTGTAACAGACAATGTTAAAATCGTAATTGTTAGTGATAAGCGTATTGTTACAAATTGTTTTACGGGGTGAAAGATCAAACCGGTAATCTGACGCCGCTAATTTTCGAAATTGCGACATTTTGTTGCAGTATTTTGGCGCAATAACGCGCAATCGAGGGAGGATTTTACGAACACCGTTTACTGGCATCTGCTGGGAGGTCTTGCTGCCCTGGGTTCGGCATTTTGCTGGGCTGTATCCGCGGTGCTGTTTCAGCAGTTGGGGGAACACGTGTCCGCCCTGGCCATGAATCTTTTCAAGGGAATCGTGGCAACGATTTGTATCGGTGTCATTCTGTTGCCCACGGGACTGGCCGATATGTCCCGGGACGCGGCATTGTTGTTGGCGTTAAGCGGCTTAGTGGGCATATGCCTGGGCGATACGCTGTTTTTCCTGACTATTAAAAGGCTGGGATCACGACTGACATTATTGATGGGTAGCCTGATACCGGTTGCCACTGCATCAATAGCCGTAGCGGTATTGGGTGAACACGTTGGCCTGAGCGCGGGCGTCGGCTTGCTGCTTACGGTCATCGGTGTGAGTTACGTATTGTGGGAGCGCTCGCCCGTCAAAGCGGAATTTGTGCAATGGCGGATGGGGGTGTTTTTCGGCCTGCTGTTTGTGCTGGCAAATGCGCTGGGTATTATTTTTACCAAAGTGGGTGTAAAGGATATTCCGGCGCTGGATGCGACGTTCGTACGAACGATATGGGCCGTTATTGGACTGGCGGCCTGGGTGATAGTTGCCCGAACAATCAGCAGTGTTATTGAACCGGTGAAGAATCCCCGGTTGCGCAATCGCTTGCTGTTGGCGTCCGTTATCGGGGCGTTTGTGGGGACCTGGTTGTCTGTCGCAGCCTTAAAGTATACCCATGCTGCCGTTGCGGTGACGTTAAATTCCACCAGTCCGCTGTTTGTATTGCCTTTGGCGATGATGGTTTTAAAAGAACAGATCACCTGGCGGGCGGTCAGTGGCGCGTTTGTCGCGGTGATGGGTATTACGGTGTATTTCTTCAGTCTCTACTGGTAGTCGCCGTAGTGGCAGATGATTTGTGATGTATCTGATGATTATTATTAACAAGTGTTTTGAGATGATACTAAAAAAGAGGTAACGGCATGGGACAGAAACTTTTTAAATTGATAGCGGCTTTAATTTTTACTTCGGCTATTGCGTTGCAGACGGCGGCCGCTGAGGATATGCTGGATGTGCCGGTGGGTATATCACCGGTGATGAGTTCGGCGGCGATGTTTATTGCCAAGGAGAGGGGTTATTTTAAGGAGCAGGGTATCAATGTGGTGCTTAATCCGTTTAAGGCGTCCGGCGCCAAGATGGTGCCTTTCCTGGCCACCGGGCAATTATACGTTGGGGGCGGCAATGTCAACGCCGGGATGTATAACGCTATCGCCAATGACATTCCCATCAAAATCGTTTCTGACAAGGGAACAGTGAGTCCGGATCATGGCTATCTGGCGCTGGTGGTGCGCAAGGACCATGTTGAGAGCGGCCGCTACAAAAGTTTCAAGGACCTCAAGGGTATGCGCATGGCGGTGACGGCTAAAGGGGTTTCGCAGCAAATCGTCACCGAAATGTTTTTGAAAAAAGCCGGCTTGAGTCTTGACGATATTGAGCTTAAATACCTGGGGTATTCCGATATTAATATCGCGTTGGCCAACAAATCACTGGACGCTTCCATACAGATTGAGCCGCTGGTGGCGGCTGCCGTGGAGAAAGACATTGCCGTAAGGGTGGCCGGTGACGATGAAATTTATCCAAACCAGCAAAGCGCCGTTATTTTTTATTCGCCGGTGTTTATGAAAGAGCATCCCGACAAAGCCAGGGGCTTTATGGTGGCTTATGTGAAAGGTCTGCGTGACTATAACGATGCCTTTGAAAAAAATCAGGGTAAAGATGCGGTCATTGAGATTCTTACCAAGCACACCCGAATCAAAGATGCGTCGATTTATAACAAGGTAGTCCCCGTCGGCTTGAACCCGGATGGCATGGTCAATATCCTCAGTCTTAAAAAGGACGCTCAGTGGTACACAGAGAAGGGTTTTGTTAAGGCGCGACCAGACGTCGATAACATTGTGGATTTAGGTTACGCCAGACACGCGGTCAAAGTATTGGGACCTTATGAAAAATAAACCGTCAATTGCAATGTAGCTCAT
>JASFMT010000407.1:0-4239 GCA_050117455.1 Gammaproteobacteria bacterium
TCGTGCCGGCGCTTGATATAAGCCACTAACAAAGTTGCAACCACTTAAAAGACTCGCAATGCCTCTCGGACATACGCCGCCAGAAAATGCTGAATCGATACAACGTTTAATAGCGGGAGCAGGGGGTGGTGGCTCGACTGCACATGTTCCTATATTGATTGATATTTGATCTAATTTTACCTGATCCTCATATGTTACCTTAGATAGTGGCTTTACATTTATGTTTTATCTGCTATTTTACTTTTATACTCTGGTAGCCAAATCGGGAAATAGCAACAGGGGAGTGATCAATATGCGACCAGCTAACACAGTAACATCCATTGACCGGGGCTCTTTATCTTCGCACGTTTCCAGAAAGATGCGGCAACGTCGGCGTAACGCGGGTTATTCGCTGCCATATAGTGAATGCCTGACTGCCAGCGAAGTGGAACGCCTGATCAAGGCCGCGCAATATTGCGGCCGCTACGGGCTCCGCGATGCAACATTAATTTTACTGGCCTATCGTCATGGTTTCCGGGTGAGCGAACTGATTAATCTAAAATGGTCGCATATCGATTTTGAGACGGGAACAGTCCTGGTATCGCGTTTTAAAAATGGCCGCGAAACCGTGCATCCACTAACAGCGCGTGAGATTAGCAACCTGCGGGAACTGGAGCGTTACAGTGCGGACAGTGAACTGGTGTTTATCAGTAACCATAAAGGTCCGTTATCCACCTCCACGGTACAGCGAATGGTAAGGCGTGCGGGAGAAGAGGCGGGTTTGCGTAATCCGGTGCAGCCATATATGTTGCATCAGGCGCGGGGGTTTGATTTGGCAACCGCGACATCCTCAAACCATACGACGCGCCATTGATAAGCGGCGTTTTCCAACAGGCTAAAAGACTGACAGCCCAATCAGGTTATTTGCTTTCGAGGAGCTGTTCCCGGGTAATGTTATTGTCACGGATCTCGGCGCTTTGGCTGGCCAGCAAGATGAGTTGACGAATAAAGCTGATAATCCGCGGGTCATCGATGTCGTTATGATCCCGGATTAAATGCTTATCCACTTTGATAACCAGGTAAGGATTGCGCCCGGCGGATCTGTTATTTCGCTCAAGGGTGGAGCCGTTAAACTGGATCACATTACCCGGCGCGTCATTTTCCCAGCCATTTAGGGTTGAAAACAGCATATTAATATCTTCTTCTATCGTCGGTGGTGCAATCGTGTTGCGATCCCGTGTATCCGTCGCGGTGAGTTTATGGGTCATATACGGTTTGAAATGGCCTACAGCAATCATGTTGGCTTTGCCCTGGTCAATGGTTTCTGTTTTGCGTGTCACGCCGTTTTTGCGCTTTATTTCGTGGTCTTTCTCCAGCAGCGTTGAGAACCATCGCCCAACAGGAAAGGCATACCGGGTGGCCTTATCGCCTTCTGATGTCAGTATGGCCATAACGGGTAGCTGATCGGCAAAATAGGTTCCCCGTTCCGTGGACATGTCGCTGAGCGTGGCAAATCGTGCCGCCTCAAAGGCCGGATTGATCAGCACCACCAGGTTACCAAAACCCCGGGGATTGGTAATTTGACCAAACGGGCCCTGGGTATCAACGAACCGGCTTTCCAGAATCTGCGACACCGCGGAAAACACAATGGCACCGCCGAAACTATGGCCGATAACCACCAGGCGGCTGCGGCTTTGTCCGACAACCGGCTCCTTGTTATTGATGGGCGTTTCCTGGGCGACAATGGCATCACGGGTATTTTTTACCAGTTCCAGTCGGGCCAGTACTTCGGTAACACCACCATGGCCAACGATGCCGGCGGTGTTTTTTCGGTCCCAGAAAGATAATTCTTTCAGTACTGGCATTGTTATCGAGCCACCTCGCCATCCCAGATAGACGCCAATGACTTTTCGCGGTGGTTGATTGATCGTTTTACTGATCCGGTTTTCCAGCCTGACGACGCGCTGTAGCGCGCCGCGAAAAGTGGATATGTTGCTGTCACCGGCACCGGCACTGTGTTTCCACCCATGAACAAATACAACCATCAAGACGTCACTATCCGCGGCCTGTTCATTAATTTTTGTGACGACGGCGTTCATTTGGTCGCGGTTCCACAATTGGCCCTGGTCATCAAATTCAATAAAGCCCAACAGGAAGCGATTTGCAGGATCATCAGGATCGGCAACTTCCTGTAACGCGTGGGTGGGGCATTCAATGTCCGGTTGCGGGGACGGGCAAAGCGTGGTGTTTTCCCGGTAAAGTTTGTGGGGCGCGCAGGCGGTCGTTAACGCCGCTATCATCACGATCATATATGCCGACACGATTCCTGGTAAACGAGTGGCGCGCATTGCAGTTCCCCTGTTTGTTATTGCCTGCCAGCGATCAGTCTTAATGAATGGTTGATCCACCGCTAACATTGTCACCAATCTTGCTGGATGGTTGTATTTCGATAACGATTTGTTCGTTCAGGTCAAGTTCGTCCGTGGCGATATATTCGCGCAGGTTTTCGCATATATCGAGTATCGTCTCCAGTCCCAGACGATCGGGATTGTCTTGGGGCAGTTTTGAAATATCGTGTTTTAACTGGTCGATGTATTGCTGGAATTCTTCAACGCGCTCGAATAATTCCTTCTGGATAAACGCCGATTTAAACGTCAAATACAACTCCCGGTTCGTGTTTGTTTCATCGTCCCGTACTGTAATATCAAGTGGACTGTCAATGTACATAACTTGTTTTCCTGTGTTGACGAATGACTGACTGTAATTTCTCGACCATTATATTGGTTAGTTTCAGAGTTACAGGCCAAATCTACAATCATCAAGCCGCGACAATAGTAGCAACAGCGTTTAACCATCTCAGGGTTTCACTGGAACCGGGGCCGTAGACAAACCACCATAGTATGGCAAGTGCTAGACCAGACAGGCCGATTCCCAGCGGTGAAAGTGGCAGCCGGTTGGCGATTCTATCCATCCACCGCGCTGCTGCAGAGCGGCTGTCAAATGCTGGCGTATTGTGTGGTTGCTTTTCATGGTCTATGGCAATGGCTGACGTCACGCCGGCGCTTGATACGGTGTTAGCCTGGCTATCAGATTCTGTGGTGAGGGGATCATCCAGTGACGGACCAGCCGCGGTGTGAAGTTGAGTTGCTCCGGGTTCATTCGGCGATGTTGTCGCGTTATCTGGCTGATACCAACTTGCCAACGAGAGCAATTCCTTATCCAGCATGCCGCTTTCCCGGTGGTCCGTCGCCAGTTGATAGACGCTGCGTTTGCGGGTATCAGGCCGGGTTTTTGCTGCACCGCCCCTGTTGTTTGCCGTCTTATCCGGGCGTTGCGCTGGTTTGCGAGGTTTATGTGTCGGTGTCGTTGAAACACCTTTCCTGACCAGCGTAGTGGTGCCCGCGCCGGGAGAATCGTCAGATAGCGGTATTGCCGCCCAGTGATGCTCGGTTGTTGGCTTGATTGTAAAGTCGTCTGTGTTGTCTTGCGTGTCAGCGGTAGTGGCCGATTCGGGTACCTGGCGTTTTGCGGTGTCTGGCACATTCACCGTTGCTGGATGATGATTGTTGCGTTGTGTTGCACTGTTGAAACTGGCCGGCTCGCTAGTTTGTTGCAGCGTGCTGCTGGTGGACGGCGAAAAATGCACGATATTATCGAGTGGTTGCTCCATGCCAGAACCATGCTCGCTTTTGGCGGTATTCGTGGATTGTGTGGGCGCCTTGGATGTGACTTGATGTACCGCCGCGGTTTTAAGTTGGGCGAAATCCAGATCCATGGCGTTGGTGTTAACCACGGCTTCCTCCTGCATTTCGCGAATTACCTTGCTCACCAGTTTAAAATCAATTTCGGTTTTTTCTTCCAGGTAACCTTCCAGTAATACTCGATGGCACACGGCATTGATGCGCCGCGGCAGGCCCTCAGAATAGTGATGGATCGCGGATAAAGCACGATCCGTAAAGCGAGGTTTGTTATCCAAATCCCCGTTTGAGGCGATACGTATCCGGTGCTCAATATATTGCTGGGTTTCCTGCCGGCTAAAAGATTCAAGGTGCATTGAAATAATGACCCGTTGTTTCAAATGCGCCAGCTGTGGATGATTCAGCTTCTGATCAAGCGCGTAGTGCCCCATTAAGAAACATTGTATAACGGGTTTTTCGTCAACCTGGAAGTTACACAACATGCCCAGCTCGGTTAATGAACTAACCGGCAGGTTATGGGCCTCGTCAATGAGAAGTAATAGCGATCTGCCGCTTTTGGCCT
>JASFMT010000408.1:0-4222 GCA_050117455.1 Gammaproteobacteria bacterium
AGCTGATGAGCCCCGTGTCACCCCAGGAGCCGTACCCCGCACTCCTTCGCCTTGCTTTCGCTCTTCGCGTTGTGCTTTCTCTTCAGCCTGTTCGGCTTCACGTGCCGCTACGCACGAGGGCAAATCATCGAACATTCGCAGACGTAAGCCGCCTGTGACCGATCGATCCGCATTGCCGAAGTCGCGGAATTTTGCTTCGCAATCTTTACGGCTAGGCCTTTTACTGGCACATTCCTCGATTTCTTTTTCGCGCAGCGGCGCTAACTGTTCCTGTCTTTCTTCTTCGCATTGCAATCGCAATTGTGCGGCTTGAGATACCTCCGCTATTGCCGGTATTGATGTGGCAATAAGGCCGGTAACCAAAACAGTTGAAAACAGAATAGGTTTCACTATGATATCCTCCAGATTCATATTCATCGTGTTTTAGTCTAATCCATTAAGCGTAATCGGTACAAAAACTGTCGTGGATGGAAATTATATTATGTGACTTTCAGGTTAGATGTTGATGGATATCAATGTTTGCAGTGAGTTTTATTGAGTCATATGTCGCGATTTGCCTCAAATGACCTTATAATCTAGCAGATTCATTGACAGAATAATCAAACCAAACCATGCGACCTGCGCCAATCGTTCACTAAAAGTACATAACTAAAAAGTGAATAGCCAAAAAGTAAAAACTATGACGAAACGAAACACTCTAATCATCGGGGGAAGTTTGGCGATATTATTAGCCATTGTATTCGTAGTTTTATCCCGCCAGCACACCGACCTAAAAGACAACTCAAATTCTTCTGTTGAAACATTGCAAGAACAGGTAACGCAGCGCTCGGAAAAATCCACACCCGTGTTAAGTGAAGCCACATATGTCGGCCGCCAACAATGCGCTTCATGTCATCCACAACAACTTAAACAATGGCAAGGCTCGCACCATGACCTTGCCATGCAGGAAGTCACGGCACAAAACGTATTAGGTGACTTTGATAACACCACATTCACATATTACGACGTGACTTCCAGTTTTTATAAAAAAGACGGTAAGTTTTACGTCAAAACCGACAATGCCGATGGCAAACTGAAAGAATTTGAAATCAAATACACCTTCGGTGTGACTCCGTTACAACAATATTTGATTGAATTCCCGCGCGGACGAATGCAGATGCTGAACGTAGCCTGGGATAGCCGTAGCAAAGAAGCGGGTGGGCAGCGCTGGTTTCATCTGTACCCCAACGAAAATGTCGATCATAGTGATGCACTGCATTGGACTGGTGTATTCCAAAACTGGAACAATATGTGTGCCGAGTGTCATTCTACAGAACTGAAAAAAAACTATGATTATGCAAGTGACACCTACAAAACCACTTGGTTTGAAATTGATGTGTCCTGCGAAGCCTGTCACGGGCCGGCATCCAATCATGTGAAATGGGCGCAAGCGCTTGCCGAAGGCGAGCAGTGGGAAGGTATAACAAACAAAGGATTGTTGGTGATTCTGGGCGACCCGAAAAATGGCCAATGGCAGTTAGGAAAGGGGCAAAATCATGCTTCCCGTACCGATCCGTTTGATACCGGCAAACAACTGCAAACCTGTGCGCGCTGCCACTCCCGGCGCGCGGTGTTTAACGACGACTACCAGCATGGACAGCCGTTAATGGACACTCATGTACCGTCCTTGCTCACCGAAGAATTGTATTACCCCGACGGACAAATCAAAGACGAAGTGTATGTGTACGGTTCTTTTATACAAAGCAAAATGTACCAGGCCGGCGTTATCTGCAGCGATTGTCATAATCCGCACAGTTTGCAATTAAAAGTACAAGGCAATGGATTGTGTACCCGTTGTCACAATGCGGATATTTTCGAAGCGCAAAAGCATCACCATCATCCGGAGAACTCCAGTGGGTCGCAATGCATTAGCTGCCATATGCCGCAGACCAAATATATGGTGGTGGATCCCCGTGCTGATCATAGTATGCGGATTCCGCGGCCGGATTTGTCGGATGAATTGGGTTCGCCAAACGCCTGCATCATGTGCCACACGAAGAAAAGCAATTCCTGGGCGGCTCAATCAATAGTTCAATGGCAAGGCGGTCAACAATCCCAGCCTAAACATTATGGCCAAATCCTTCATGCCGCGAGGAACGATCAGCCTCAAGCAGACATCGAACTGGCGCAATTGATTTTAGATACCAATCAACCGGGTATCGTGCGTGCTACCGCTTTGTCGATGCTACGAAACTACGCGTATCCAAGAATAGAGCAGCTATTGGATCAAGTGTACCAAGATCCTGATCCATTGATACGAAACTCCGTTGCGGAATATCTAGAAACCGTTGATCCCAGCATGCGGGTGAAACACGCCGGTGTTTTGCTGAACGACCCAGTGCGTGCGGTGCGCATGAGTGCTGCCCGTACCTTAATGGATACACCAGCCAATTTATTGAGCAAAGACCAACAAAAAGCTGTTCAGCAAGGGATCGAAGAATATTTGAGTGCGCAGCAATATAATGCTGACAGGCCAGAAGGGCGTACCAACCTTGGTAGTTTTTATATGGCTTTGAATAATCCCGACAAAGCGGAAGAATACTTTAAAGCCGCCATTGATCTTGGCCCTGCCTTAGCTCAGGCTTATGTTAATCTCGCTGATTTATACCGTTTACAACAGCGCGAACAAGAGGGCGAGGCGATATTACGTTTGGGTTTGAAGCAATCTGAGAATAAAGCACCTATTCATCATGCACTGGGATTGTTGTTGGTTAGGCAGCAAAAAATTGATGCCGCGTTGGCCGAGCTGAAGCAGGCGGCGGAGTTGGCCCCGAATCAGTCACGTTATGCTTATGTGTATGGGGTGGCACTGCAATCCAAAAGCTACGACGAAGCGATAAAATATCTAGAGAAAGCCAGTCAGAGGCATCCCGGGGATTTGAATATTTTATTTACCCTGGCTTCGTATTATTATGAGAATGACAATCCGGCTAAAGCAGAGGAATATACCGAAAAAGTACTGGTTCTTGCGCCGCAGCACCGCGGCGCGCAGCAGTTGATGATGATATTGAATCGATGAGTTAATGCAAGCGCAGCGCGGGATTTTCAGCTGCCCATCGGTCGCCGCCGCTCACAAACACCACCATGTCTCACACGTATAATTATACTGTGACTTTGGGGCGGGGCAACGCGCGATAGCAGGAAAACATCGTCTGGCGAAATATTTGCCTCTTTTTCCGTGTTATGTTAATTATTGGTTTTTCCGGGCGTAAGTCCATTTGGTTGTTCATCAAAAAGCATGTCAATTCCCCAGAATTCACCACAATCCAATGTCAATGACGAATATTGGATGCGCAAAGCATTACAGTTGGCTCAGCATGCCGAATCATTGGGTGAAGTACCAGTAGGGGCAGTACTTATCAAGGACAATCAATTAGTTGCAGATGGCTGGAACCGGCCCATATCGAGCCATGATCCTACCGCTCACGCTGAAATTGTTGTCTTGCGTAAGGCAGGGCATGAACTGCAAAATTATCGGATAGTCGATACCGTGCTGTATGTCACGCTGGAGCCGTGTGTGATGTGTGCCGGTGCGTTGATCCACGCTCGAGTAACGCGCCTGGTGTACGGAGCCAGCGATCCCAAGGCGGGGGCGGATAAAAGTGTGTTCAATTTATTGCAAGACGACCGCTTCAACCACCGCATTGAAGTTACCAGTGGTGTGCTGGCGGAAGAATGCGGTCAGATGCTTTCTCAATTTTTTCAGGCAAAACGTAAGAAATAGTATGTTGGTTAGATTTGTAATATTGATAGTTATATTTATAGCTTTGGTGGCTTGCAATAAACCACCTGTCGAACAGCAACAACTGGCGGCAACCGTCAAACCAAAACTAAAACGACAGGATATTTGGCGTGACTCCGCCTATGAGCCCACTTGGGTGGATATGCAGTTGATTAAAGTAGGTGAACACACTTATTACGCCGAAGGCACGCCGGGCTCGGCTACTGAACATGATGGATTTATTTCCAACGCCGGTGTGGTTATTACCAAGGATGGGGTGGTGTTGTTCGATGCGCTGGGAACACCATCTCTAGGCTATTTGTTGTTGTCAAAGATTCGGGAGTTGACCGATAAGCCGATTCGTAAAGTGATTACCAGCCACTACCATGCGGACCATATATATGGACTGCAAGTGTTTAAAGATGCTGCCGATGCGCAAGGCGTGGAAGTCTGGGCGCCAAA
>JASFMT010000409.1:0-4205 GCA_050117455.1 Gammaproteobacteria bacterium
ACTGGTGGTCATCGCGGGTTGGGAAGTCATCCAGTACAAGACGGCCCAGTATATGGCCGCGTTTTTGTTTATGAACGGCCTGATGATCGGTGTGTTTTCTGCCCTGGACGCCATTTTGTTTTACGTGTTCTGGGAAGCGATGTTGATACCCATGTTTCTCATCATTGGTATCTGGGGCGGCCCCCGCCGGGTATATGCAACGATAAAATTCTTTCTGTATACGTTCCTCGGTTCGGTATTCATGCTGGTGGCGCTCATTTACATGTTCACTCAGGGCGGTAGTTTCGGCATTCTGGATTTACACAACCTGCCATTGGGGCGCACGGAGCAAATCTATATCTTTCTGGCATTTCTTATTGCCTTTGCCGTCAAGGTTCCCATGTGGCCGGTCCATACCTGGTTGCCGGATGCCCACGTGGAGGCACCCACCGGCGGTTCCGTGGTGCTGGCCGCCATTATGCTGAAAATGGGTACTTATGGTTTCGTGCGGTTCAGTTTGCCCATTACGCCGGATGCGTCCAGTGAGCTGGACTGGTTAATGATATTGCTGTCATTGATTGCGGTGGTATACATCGCGTTCGTGGCGCTGGTGCAGAGGGACATGAAGAAGCTGATTGCGTATTCTTCCATCTCTCACATGGGATTCGTGACGCTGGGCTTCTTTATTGTTTATTCCATCGTCGACAACACGGGCAGTACCTCCGGTGCCGCCATGGGCATTGAAGGTGGATTGGTGCAAATGATATCCCATGGCTTTGTTTCCGGTGCCATGTTCCTCTGTGTTGGTGTTATGTACGATCGTTTACACAGCCGCGAGATTGCCGATTACGGTGGTGTGGTGAATACCATGCCCACATTTGCTGCGTTTATGGTGTTGTTCGCCATGGCCAATGTGGGGTTGCCGGGAACGTCCGGCTTTGTCGGTGAGTTCATGGTGATCCTGGCCTCGTTTAAGGCCAACTTCTGGATTGCATTTTGCGCGGCTACCACGTTGATATTTGGGGCGGCGTACACCCTGTGGATGATTAAACGGGTGATATTTGGTGACGTGGTTAATGAAGGGGTAAAAGCCCTGAAAGATCTTAATAACCGGGAATTTCTGGTGCTGGGCCTGTTGGCGGTGGCTGTATTGCTGGTAGGTCTATGGCCGGCGCCACTGTTGGAGGTCATGTCACCGACCGTTGACAACCTGGTGGTGCAGATTACCCAGAGCAAGTTGTAAGACCACTTTTATATATGGATTCATGTAGAGAGACGTTATGACGATTGACATCCCTGACTTTGTACCCGCGATACCTGAGATATTTGTTCTCAGTATGGCGTGTATTATTCTCGTCGCTGATTTGTTTATCAGTGACGAGCGTCGCGTGCTCACTTATTTAATGGCGCTGGGTACACTGGTGGTTGCGGCATTGCTGACCATCAATCTGCACAATGCAGAAACGGTTTATACCTTTAGCGGTACGTTTGTTAAAGACGCTATGTCGGACGTCCTTAAGTTGTTTATCTACCTGGTTACCGCCGTGGTTTTTATTTATGCGCGGGGCTACCTGATTGAACGCAATCTCTTTAAAGGCGAGTTTTACGTGCTGGGCCTGTTTGGCGTGCTCGGTATGATGGTTATGGTGTCCGCCCATAATTTCCTGACGATTTACCTGGGACTCGAGCTGTTGTCGTTATCCTTATATGCAATGGTTGCGCTGCAGCGGGATTCCATCATGGCATCGGAAGCGGCCATGAAATATTTTGTGCTGGGCGCCATTGCTTCCGGGTTATTGCTGTATGGCATGTCGTTGCTGTACGGCGTCACCGGGACGCTGGATATCAATGAATTCTCCGGTCATTTGTCTGCTATGGATCTGTCGGACAATTCACGCAATATTGTCCTGGTTCTGGGGATGGTAATGACCATTGCCGGAATGGCCTTTAAACTGGGCGCGGTGCCTTTTCATATGTGGATACCGGATATTTACCACGGAGCACCGACAGCGGTGACCCTGTATATTGGTTCTGCCCCTAAAATGGCGGCATTTGCGATGATTATGCGACTGCTGGTGGAAGGGATGGGCGATTTACATACCCAGTGGCAGGATATTCTGATCATTATGGCGATCCTGTCCATGGGAGTAGGTAATATCATTGCCATTGCCCAGGCTAATATCAAGCGCATGCTGGCTTATTCCACCATATCCCATGTCGGTTTCATTATGCTGGGCATCCTGTCCGGCACCAACATCGGTTATTCTGCGGCCATGTTTTACGCCATTGTTTATGCAATTATGAGCGCTGGCGGATTCGGCATGATCATATTGTTGAGCCGAACAGGGTTTGAGGCCGATACCCTGGAAGATTTCAAAGGGCTCAATGAGCGCAGTCCATGGAACGCCTTTATGATGTTGATTCTGATGTTTTCCATGGCGGGTGTGCCGCCCACGCTGGGATTTTACGCCAAGCTTTCCGTTATTCAGGCCGTGGTCGGGGTAGACTTAGTCTGGTTGGCGGTTGTTGCGGTGATATTTTCCATTATCGGTGCATTTTACTATTTGCGCGTCATCAAACTGATGTATTTCGATAAACCGGATGACATGTCGCCTATTAGTTCAACACCGGATATGCGGTTAATCCTCAGTCTCAATAGCCTGGCAATTCTGGCGTTGGGTATTTACCCCGCCAATCTTATGGCAATTTGCGCGGCGGCGATCAGTTAACAATTGCTGTTCGTTGCTGTTTAATGTCAATTGCCATTAATGGCAACTTGCCAACTCATCCACCCAATGCTTTATAACTGACACCGCCGAGGTGTCCACCAACTCCGTCGCCAGTGGTGGCATACGGATGGTGTCATCCAACGATGCCATGCGGGTAACGATGGCGGAATTGGGGCTGTTAAATGATCCTGATGGGTCCAGTAGCTTTAATCCGGTGATACCCAGATCGCCTTCCTGGGGATCGATATCACATATATTCATTTCCGCCAGTGGTGTAACAAAGCGCAAGTCCATCGTGGTTGGCGTTGCGGCATCCGGTTGGTGACACTGCGCACAATTGGCGTGCAGATAGCTTTTGGCGCGGGTGTCATACGAATAGTTAACATCATCCAACGCTGCCAGGTGCAGATTGCGAAGGTCGCTGGAGACTGGAATTGAGAGTATATTAATGGCTTCCAGAGTATCCAGCTGATGAGCGGTCTTGCCAGTCGACGGATACGTAAAGCGCCGGTTCAGTTGCAGGGTCTCCAGGCCCAGGCTAATGTTGGCCGCGTTGGTATGGCAGTTAAAGCATTCATTGCGGGACGGGTAATACCAGTTTTGTCCCTCAAAGTCTTTCGATTTACTATCCATTAACAGTTGTGCGTCAATGGGATTACCGTCGTTGTCATATTGCCACTCATAACTGTAACCGCCCCAGCGATCGCTGTGACGCATCAGCAGGCGTGTTTCCACGGGACGGTTATTGACTAGAAAATGTTTGATCAACACGCTGCCTACCGGAAAAATAAAATCACCGTCTGCGTCAAGTTCAATGTGCGTTCCATCGGGGATGGACATATAGCGTTTTTTAACGGCGCCGTCGGACCATAATGGAACAATGACGTCATAGGGGATAACGCCGGCGGCAGGCGTTAGCGGACTGGTTGACGCAAAACAGCCGCTTTCGGACAGGGCTGCCGGTATTTCAGAACCCGTACCGGGGTTGGTATCGGGAGCAAACCGGTAAATATTACTACCACTTCCGGAGCCGTTTGGGCTTAGAACAAAAACTTCACCACCTAACGATTCAGCAAAGGAAAAAATACCCATGCCTGCATTGAACAATGACTCGGTGACGTAGTCTGTCCCGTTCCATGTCGTGCGCGAGATTTCACTGGAATAGGTGTCAGCGAACAAATAAGAGCCATACAAAAACGCCAGCTCAGGATCGTTACCGCGATAAACATAACCACCCACCACCGATGCATTGCCGCTACCGTGGTTATATTCAGCAACCGGCAAGGTGTAATCGCCGCTGCTGTTGCAGGTTGTGCTGCTGGTGTTATAACATTCGCTGCCTTCCATCACCGGCCAGCCGTAGTTTTCACCGTTGTTGATAATGTCGATTTCTTCCACCCGGTTTTGGCCTACATCCCCCAGCCATAATTCTCCTGTTAAACGATCAAAGCTCCAGCGCCAGGGATTGCGCAACCCATAGGCGTAGACTTCCGGGCA
>JASFMT010000410.1:0-4201 GCA_050117455.1 Gammaproteobacteria bacterium
CGGGTTGCTTATTCGATTTGTGTTTAAAGGAGGCTCCATAAGTGGTTGTTTCTTAACATGTCGGAATAAAGCTTTGATACCGGAGTGAAGATGGGCGTACCAAAATGGTGCTTCCATTGGCGCTGCGGGGCCCATTCGCCGTTGTGTCGTTCGTTTTTACATATGGCGACGTCGGCTACTTACAAAAATTGTCACTCCCCGCCCCCGAACAGACAGCAAAAATGGGGGCTTAACAGAGGTTAGTTTATTTATCTGTTATTATTCATAACCATATTGAACAGCATACCGGTGTAAACCTGTACGGTGAGGGAATCACGTTGAACAAAAAGCCGCAGCAATCTTTCCAGGGCAGAATCATTCATGTCGATATGCAGCAGATAACGTTGCCTAATGGCCACCGGATGGAAATGGAAGTGGTCCATCATCCCGGTGGCGCGGCGGTGGTGGCGTTGGACGAACAGCATCGTGTTTGCCTGTTAAAACAATACCGCTGCGTGTTTGACCAATGGTTGTGGGAATTGCCAGCGGGTAAGCGGGACAATAAGGAGCCGCCCCTGGAGACCGCCCAGCGGGAGTTGCAGGAGGAGGCCGGTATACTTGCCGTCGAATGGCAGGAACTGGGGTCCATGATCAGTTCCCCCGGTGTGTTTACGGAACGGGTGTATTTATTTCTGGCGCGGCAATTTACCTCTACTGCAACGCAGAAGGGTGCTGATGAAGTGTTCGAAGTACATTGGCTACCGCTGGATGATGCTTATCAACAGGTGTTAAGCGGCGAGATTATAGATGCGAAATCGGTAATCGGGATTTTAAAGGCCAGGGCGATGTTAGCGTAAAAAGAAAGCTAATAAATGATAGTAATTTATAGGATCAATGTGATCAGTCGTTTCGAGCCAACGTAACCGATATTACGATTACGTTGGCCGGAATACCAAATGTTAACTGAATCTGGAACGCAGCCTTAGAACTGGACACCAATACTAATAAAATCAATATCGTCGTCGATACGGGTATAGTCCAGTTCAAACTTGATTAACGCCAGGCTGAAACCGAGCCCCACGCCAATAGATTCCGAAGTATCATCGTCTGTTACACCGCCACTGCTGACTTCCCAGTTGGTGAATCCCATACGGCCTTTAAGATAGATAAAACCGGGGGAACGGTAGGTGACATAACCGCCGAAGGTGTCAATTTCCAAATCCTGATTAAAGATTTTACCCTTGTCAATCGTCGTGGTGAATTCCGCCTCGACGCCCAAATCACCCACCACAATGCCTTGCTCCCAGCCGACGGCGACACCGGCGTTAGTTGCATCACTGATATCAACATTGCCGGGTGGGTCAAATACCATCGGACCGGCCTTGGCCCCGAAAGTGATACTGCCCGCCATGGCGCCGGGGGTAAAGGCGAATAACGCGGCAGCTAAAATCCCTAATAAAGTGAATGACTTAGACATGTTATATTGCTCCTCAAAAAGGCGGTCGTTTTCAAAAAAAATAATAGCACAAATATATGTTGTTGTTTTTTAAGTGCATCACAATCTTTTAACTAAAAGTCATATCGGCGACATATTAACCGGTCTTTAGCCGTAATAAGGAATTTTGTATACAAAACAGCATCTTGATTTCTGCGGTTTGCTTGCTTTACCCCGGGAGCTGATTTATTCTGAATCCACTGTTTACGCCAGCGATGGCCTTAATCCGATTTTCAAATGGGACTGTAAATTGGATTGCTAGTGAGACTTTCGATGGCAACATTCGATGGCAAAAACGGTCGAGGGAAGCGTCATCCGAGATGACGATTTATTAAAACGGAACGTCGTAGAGGTATATTAACAATGAAAAAACCAAATTTTTTATACGCAATGGTTGCCATGACTTCTGGAATACTCGCCTTGCCCATCATGGCATCAGTTAACATGTTGCTGGGATTGGGTATGCTAGCCTTACCGGTATTACTTGTGTACCAGGCCAGCGACGCCTGAAAAAAACCACGTATTCAAATCCAGTCGATCTTTTGTCTTCTCTGTGTTGAGCGGCCCCGCCGGATATCCGGTGGGGCCGTTTGTCTTTGTACAGCCGGAAAAAACGCAACAGTTATCGCATTTATGCGTTGGGCAAACCGCTTTGATGTGTTGTGCCATCCGGCTGCGTCGTGCTGCTGGTTGGCGGCCCAGGGAGAGAAAGTTAGAAACCAGTGGTCACTAAACAATTATCCCGGCGCTGGTATCCAAAAATTAACTGCGCCTCCCACCAGGATAAGCGAAAATATCGATTACGGGATAGCGCAGTGGGGGGTGAGTTCAGGGTTGATCACCCTGGTTTTCGATGTTCCTGGGCGGACGTGGCATTTTGGCGCAGCGGCGATCGAAGATCCCGCTTAAGTAGCCGTAATGCCGTTGCTTAGATTGTCAGCACCCTGGATGAATACAATTTTTGTTTGAGTTGAACCGCAACGAAAAATCGAGGTGTCGCGACGGGGATTAGCGTTAATCATTAGATGCCGAATTTTCAAGTATCTGTGAATGGCCAGATTATTAGTCGAAAGGTGAATGTAATGCTCCCGACAATCATTACCGCGCCATCAACAAACCAGATAGCCGTTTATAGGTAGCATTACCATCCGTGCTTACGTAGTTTTTGCTGTTATACTTTTGACATGACCGGAATTTTTCTGTCTCAGGTCATTTTAATTGCTTTTGTTTCACGGTATAAATGCGGTACTGAATAAAAATGTTAACAGGTAGCCGGATCTAAAAAATAGCCGGCAGATCGGGGTCGTAATAACAATATCGGGGTAAAAAGGACTTTACGGACAAACCTATCCGGTCTGTATTTCTCCTTTTTAAAAAAATAGTGAAGCAAAGTTGCAGTGCGATTAAACGCGTTTGCATGGTTTTGTGTGCCGTTACGTTAGTGTCGTGTGGTTATAACGACCAAACATCACCCGCAGCACAAAAAACTACATATTATGATGGTTCCGTGCTTTCTGATGGTTTTACCGATCAGAATTTGCGCCAGTGCATCGAATCCGTAGCCAATCGCAACGGCTGGACACGGCCGGAGCAGCTCAGTGGTGTGTTGAACTGTTCCCGGCAGGATATCCGTGATCTGTCCGGTATTGAACAACTGGTTTCGCTCACGTCACTTAATCTGCGCGGTAACCGTATTGACGATATTACCCCGCTGGCATCCTTACCCAATCTTCGGTTTGTTAACCTTTCGAACAACAACGTGACGGACGTGAGCCCGTTGCGTGGTTTATCCGGTATTACCAGTCTTTACCTGTCGAATAATAACATCAGGGATCCGGGACCATTGGCTGGCCTGATGGCGTTGCAGAATCTCGATCTCAGTTACAACGCCATTAACGATATATCTTCGCTATCGCAGCTTTACAATCTACGCTATCTGAATATCAGTGCAAACGGTATCGCCGATGTTACGGTTCTGGAGAATTTTACGGGATTGTCCGATTTAAACATCGCGCTAAACAATATCACGGATATCAGTTCACTCAGTAAGCTACAGAGCCTGACTTTTGTCGACGCCAGCCGGAATGCGATTAGTGATATTTCGGCATTGGGCCTGTTGTCGAACCTGCGGATCGTGTTGTTATATGAGAATCGTCTCCAATCCCTCGCCCCGTTGGGAGCGGTGTCCAGCCTGCAAAAGGTTTACGCCAGTGATAACCTCATAACGGATATCAGCGCCCTGGCATCATTGGTTAACCTGCGTGACCTGGTATTGGAAAATAACGCCATCAGTGACATCAGTGCTGTTGCCAACCTGAGCAGCCTGGAAATATTGTTACTGGATAAAAATAATATTTCAGATATTACGGCCATTGGCAGCGGACCGGCAGCGACTTTATCCAACCTGGGGTTGGCTGAAAACAACGTCAGTGACATCAGTGTGTTGAATGGCATCACAACGTTACGACGCCTTGCATTGGGAGACAACCAGTTGACATCCATCAGCAGTATCGCTGGGTTGTCAAACCTGGAGATTCTCCTGCTGGAGAACAATGCCGTTGTGGACATCAGTCCGCTTTCAAATCTTACGCAATTAATACTACTGACCCTGGATAACAATGGGATCTCCAATATTCAGCCGTTGTCAGGGCTTACCGGACTTACCCATTTGTCGATGTACAGTAACAAGATATCGAACTTGCAACCATTGATGGGATTGACCCGTTT
>JASFMT010000411.1:0-4194 GCA_050117455.1 Gammaproteobacteria bacterium
AGAAGACCATTCGTTTGCCAAGGCTTTAAATTCATAGCCTGGTTTAAAAATAATAAGTTCAGGGTCTTCGTTTTTCATTCGGCCCATAAACTTATATTTTGGCCCCCATTCAGGAAAATGGAATTTACCTTGGGCATCGGTGACAGCTTCCATTACCATCAGCTCACCGGCAGGTACACTACTATCGAGAAATCCTCCTTCCACCAATTGCCAATGCGCAACTACGATGACATCTTTCAAGGGCTGTTTAGTATCAGCATCCACTACGGTTGCCGTAATAGGTTCTGCGGAAAATCCCAACACCATGGAAGCGCAACCCGTAGCGGTGATTGATACCAGGAATACTACTAATACATTGGCAAATTTATAACTCAACATAGGGATTTCTATGCAAAGTAGCTGCCATATTCTAGTGGTAAGTTGGTCTTACATTAAATCTGACGGATCAAAAAATAAACTATACGAAAAGTATAGTGAATCTAAAGCAGTCGCTAGCTCCAAGTAATCAAATGTCAACTATCAGTATTTCAACTGCCCCATAGTGCCATGTGCGCAAGGTCCGCTATCAGGATTTCTGATTATAAAATCTACAATTCCATAAACTGCAGCTCTGGGTCGAATCCGGTAGATCAATGGGATTTTACGTAATTTCTCGTTTCATTGTCTCAGTACGGCCAGTAGCGGAAGCTGGGACTATAGCTAATAAAACATTATAAAACCCAAAAAGCAGACGCTCGTAATTGTACAAATTAAAATTCCTCCGTCCCCTTTTTGTTTGAATCCGGGATCCGTACTGTCTCTTCATATTTCAGAACATGGACCGGTAATCACTGCCTGTTGCTGTTTCCTTAATAATGCTTTTTAAGCCCTAAAATGCACTCTTTAAGATCAAATATCAGCTTATTTTGGGCTATTTTTTTTGTATATTAGGAGGCTGCGCGGGTCCGACCCCATGAATTTTCACGGGTATAGAAACTACCAACCCAATAAATATAAACAAAAAAAGCGGCCCGAAGCCATCTATGCCACTACGCCCGATTTCATCAGATAATGGACGCTTCAGAGTGTTGATATCTTCTATGTGCTCCAGCGGTGAATTACAGTTCTTACATTTTTTCATTTTGAATATAACGACGAGCCTCACGGCGTATGGCTGCGCGGCAGCGACACGTCGAGTGGAGGCGCTGGTTAGCACTAAATTCTCTTACATGGTATATCGAAATCGACATGATAGTGTTCATCATGTCTCACCCAAGATCTTTTCTTTGAAAATTGGATATGCTTTTTCAGATATTCTCCATACCTAGTACTCATAAGGTTAGGCTGTAATTCCGGATCGAAAATTACCCGCCACAAGTCAACGCCTTGTGCTACTGCTGCTTTATGTAAACTTACTATATGAGCCGCTAGAGCCACATAATCGATTTTATACTCGCCATACTTTCCATTCTGATCAAACTCTATCGAGTAACCTAGTTTGTTAAAATAATGGGTTGGTAAGTAAACGGATTTACCATCTTCGTTTACCACCGGAACCATAAAATCTACTGACAGTCCATTTCGATGTGTTTTGTGTGGTCGAAATTTACCGCCTTCTTTGAAGCCAGTTTCTGCGTATTTATAAACCTTACCTGGAGCTTCTGTTTCCAACCACTTATATGAGGTTATTATTATTTCTCTAACTTTTGAATGGACGTATGTCCTGCCTACAATTTCTGCTGTTGTGCTATAACTAGTAAAATTTTTTCCTTCACTTGGTAATTTAACTCCACCTTCTAGCTTGCCATTTGAAGTAGTACCGTAACATGTGCTTTGTGCAGCAAACGTTACTGAAGAAAACAAGCAAGCAATAATTACAAAATACTTCTTCATTTTCTTTTAGTATTAACAACAAGCTTGTGCTGCCGAGGGGCGCGCAGCGTCCCCGAGGTCCGAGGGAACGTAGCGACTGAACACAAAGCGCTTGTTAGTAATTGTCATTAATTTGCTTTTCATTTGATTTTTTATTTTTGCTAAGAAAATTTTTAATTAACAGACAAGCAAAAATACAAGCGACTACTCCGCCTAAGAGAAAAGCGGCAAGTAATCTACCCAAGTCTTGTTCTCCAACAAACGTGGCTCCCACAATTTCGGAAGAAAAATATACAGTAAACACACCGCCTGCAATAAACAACACGAAATACAATATTAGTGATAAAAAATCCTTGAGATAAACATTCATACCATAATCTTCTGAAATCAGTGTAGCTATGTAACGATTACTAACTGGTATTGGACGGCCCATAGGTCCGTATATCCTGGATTAGAATATACTAATCTACGCCGTTAAAATATATTGGATTCAATAAGTTAACTATCGTCCGGTCAGTATAGAAAGTTTAATAAGTGCTGACCGCGAGTTGTTTAAGTGGTTGTTTTAGAGGAATTAATAAACTCGACTATACCAGACGCCTCGATCCGCAGATGCGCTTTAAGTGTCCGATTTGGGAATGAAGGTGAGTTGATTAGTCAGTGTCGGCTTTGACTGCGCTGTCGAAGTCTCAGTCGCACTGCTGAAAGTCTGCTTGCAGTTTTCTACCGGGCAATCAGTGTTACCTACCCAGCGTAGCCTATTGAGAAATATAACCAAATATTAATCATTTTCATGAGCGGCAGCTAAGGGTCGGTATTTGCCGCTTGATTAGGGTTGCTCTTATACAGGCTATCGGTGAAGCGCCTTTGGATTTTGAGGTTAATGCCAAATTCTCAGCAACAACAGGCGATTCTGGATTGTAACCGGCCGCAATATCTGGGCCTTTACGGCTTTACGTTTTTCAGGAAAAGGCCTGGGTAGCTTTGTCTGGTTATCTATTGCTATTGCTCGGGAGAGAGTTCTTTTTCAATAGCCTCGAGCCCCAGGTGCCGGACATCCTTACCTTTAACCAGGTAAATGATGTATTCACAGATGTTCTTGGCGTGATCACCAATGCGTTCCAAAGCGCGCACTGACCAGATGACATCCATTACCCGCTTGATGGATCGGGGATCTTCCATCATGTGAGTCACCAATTGCCGCAGAATCCCTTCATATTGATGATCCACTTCATTATCGTATTGCGCCACACGCAACGCCG
This sequence comes from Gammaproteobacteria bacterium, assembly GCA_050117455.1. Classification (GTDB taxonomy): domain Bacteria; phylum Pseudomonadota; class Gammaproteobacteria; order SZUA-152; family SZUA-152; genus JAKEGK01. Next base: position 3,114 of record JASFMT010000411.1, read on the forward strand.
CTTCCACATCCATGCGGGCAAAAGCATCGAGGGCGTCATGAACCATCTTTTGCACCCTTTCCCCCAATGCCTGGGTTTCCTGATACTGCGTACGCGGGCGTTCCTGCTCGGCAAGGTCGATCGCCATTCTGGCCACCTTTTCCGCTTCATCGCCAATGCGTTCCAGATCGGTAATGGTTTTGATAACAGCGACGATCAGCCGCAGGTCGCTGGCCGCCGGTTGCCGCCGGGCCAGTATGCGCGCACATTCCTCGTCGATGTTGACTTCCAGCGCATTGACTTTGACGTCATTTTTTACGACGCCTTCCGCCAGTTCGACATCAGCACTCACCAGCGCTTTGACCGCATCCTGGATTTGCTGCTCGACGAACCCGCCCATCGCCAGCACCTTGGAGCGAACATCTTCGAGTTCGGCGTTGAATTGTTGGGAAATATGATGACCCAGTGAGTTGTTGGTCATAGTAAGCTCCGCGTATAAAACCGACCGTAATGGATAATAAAAGTTTAGCCGGTTATGCCGTAAATAGAAACAATTTAGCCATAACGACCGGTAATGTAGTCCTCGGTCTGTCTCTCTTTGGGATTAGTAAATAGCTGGTTGGTATCCCCAAACTCGATCAGCTTACCCATATACATAAACGCGGTGCAGTCGGAAACCCGCGCCGCCTGCTGCATGTTGTGGGTAACGATAACAATGGTGTATTTGTTTTTTAACTCGTAAATGAGTTCCTCGATCTTTAATGTGGAGATGGGGTCCAGAGCTGATGCCGGCTCATCCAGCAGCAACACCTCCGGTTCGATAGCCACCGCCCTGGCAATCACCAGACGTTGTTGCTGTCCACCGGACAAACCCAGCGCGTTGGCGTGTAACCGGTCACGCACCTCGTCCCACAATGCAGCCCGCTTTAGTGCCTTTTCGACCACTTCATCCAGGGTGCGCCGGTCATTAATACCCTGCAGGCGCAAGCCATAGGCAACGTTTTCGTACACAGACTTTGGAAACGGATTGGGCTTCTGGAACACCATACCCACGCGGCGCCGCAATTCAGCAACCTCCACCGACTTGCGGTAAATATCTTCG
>JASFMT010000412.1:0-4165 GCA_050117455.1 Gammaproteobacteria bacterium
TTGACCGTGGTGCGCACTTCTTCACCGCGACGCACCAGGTAGCTGGATAAAAACACCACCACGAACAGTTTGATCAACTCCGACGGCTGTACATTCAAAACCCCGAGACTCAACCATCGGGTACTACCGTTCACTTCTTTACCCACCAACAACACCAACACCAATAATGCCAGACCGGCGATGAGCAAATAGGAACTGGCTTTGTTCCAGAATTCTATGGGTACATGCCATATCGCCCAGGCCGCCATCAGGGCAATACCAATAAACAGTGCTTGCCGCCACAAATAATAAAAAGGCTCGCCGAACTGTTTTTCCGCTATCGCAACGGATGCCGACCCCATCATCATCAGGCCGATCGCCAGCAACCCCAGCACCGCGCCCAGCAACCAGACATCAACGTTAAACCGAAGATCCGATTGGGCTAACCTTGCCTGTTGATAAAGGGTTTTTGCTGTCACTGTTACTATTGCCTCGGTATCTAATTCACGATGACGACAGACTTCTCACCGCTTCCATAAACACTTCACCGCGGTGCTGATAATCATTAAACATGTCAAAACTGGCACACGCCGGTGACAGAATGACTTTTTCATTAGGCTTTACCCGCTTGTCCGCCAATGCCACCGCCGCGTACATATTGGTGGCCTTTTCAACCTGCACCACGCCCGCTAACGCGCTGGCAATACGGTCAGCATCTTTGCCGATTAAAATCACCAGCCGCACGTTGTTGGCAATGACCGCCTCGCGTAGCGGATCAAAGTCCGCCCCTTTACCGTCGCCGCCGGCAATGAGTATTTTGTTTCCCGGCATACCGGCAATGGCTGACACTGTCGCGCCCACGTTGGTACCCTTCGAATCGTTATACCAGGCCACAGTATTGCGGGTGGCCACCAGTTGCATACGATGGGGCAAACCGGCAAAGTGACGTAACACCGCTAACATGTCGTCCATGGCAAGGCCCATGGTTTCCCCCAGGGCCAGAGCTGCCAGAGCATTGGCCTGGTTATGGCGGCCCGGCAGGAAAATGTCTTGCGCCAGCATTAAACGCTCCGTCCCTTTCACCAGCCAGGCGTTGCCATTGTCATATTCCACCCCAAAGTCATTGGCGGTTGGTGGCTTGCTTAACCCGAAACTCACGACATCACTGCTTTGCAGGTCGTCGGCTGTGATCATTGCCGCTACCGCCGGATCATCGCGGTTAACCACCTTGTGCTGGCAGTTATGAAAAATTTTCTGCTTGGCGCCAATGTATTCCTGCAGGCTGGTGTAGCGATCCATATGATCAGCGGACACGTTTAACACCACGGCGGCATGGGCGTGCAGATCAGGGGTGGTTTCCAGTTGAAAGCTGGATAACTCCAGCACATAAAAGGCGGGTGATTCCTGCCCGGCATATTCAGCATCATCCAACAGGTCCAGCGCCGGCACGCCCAGGTTACCGCCCACTTTGACGTTGAGCTGCGACTGTTGCGCCATGGCCTCGACCATGGTGGTTACGGTGCTTTTGCCGTTGGAACCGGTAATGGCAATAATGGGGGCATCGGCCTGTTGTGCAAATAACGCAATATCGCCAATAATGTCCGCGCCCTGTTGTTGCGCGCCGGCAATCGCCGGTTCCTTGACAGAAACACCGGGGCTGACAATGACTTTTTCCGCGTTACTGAACACAAAGGGTTCCAGCGTACCAAGATAACAATCCACATTGGGAGCAATACTCAACAGCTCCTTAAAGCCGGGTGGATCATTGCGCGTATCCACCACCACGAACGGTTCACCGCGCCGTACCAGGTAACGGGCGCAGGACAACCCGGTCTTACCCAGACCGACCAGTACCGTTTTCTTGTCTGTTGCGCCATCCACCATTGTCATTGAACTAAGATCTTCCGCTGTCAGCATAAAATAGTTTCGCTCTCGCCGTTACCGCTGTTATCAGAAGCTACCTGCCATTAACGTATCTTTAACGTTGCCAACCCGACCAATGTCAAAATAACCGTAATAATCCAGAACCGGACAATGACCCTGGGCTCCGGCCAGCCCTTCAATTCAAAATGATGGTGTAGCGGCGCCATGCGAAAGATCCGCTTTCCGGTGAGCTTGAAAGAAGCCACCTGGATAATGACGCTCAGCGTTTCCACCACGAACACGCCACCCATAATCAGCAATACCAGTTCCTGGCGCACCACCACGGCGATCACGCCTAATGCCGCGCCTAACGCCAGCGCACCCACATCGCCCATAAACACCATGGCCGGATAAGCGTTAAACCAGAGAAATCCCAGACCGGCACCCACGATGGCACCGCAAAACACTGCCACTTCACCGGAGCCCAATACAAACGGAATACCCAGGTAGTCGGCAAATTTCACGTTACCCGTGGCATAAGCAACGATACCGAGACCCGCCGCCACCAGCACCGTGGGCATAATGGCAAGACCATCCAGGCCATCGGTAAGATTGACAGCATTACTGGAACCGACGATGACCAGGTAACTCCAGATAATAAAAAACCAGCCCATGGGAATAACAACGTCCTTGAAAAACGGAACAATCAACGACGTTTCAATGGGCTCACTGGCGGTGTAGTAAAGAAAGAACGCCGCGCCCAACCCGCCAACGGTTTGCCAGAAATATTTTTCCCGGGCTTTTAGCCCTTCCGATTGCTTCTTCACCAGTTTGCGGTAATCGTCCACCCAGCCCACGGCACCAAATACCATCGTGACAATCAGCACTACCCAGACATAGCGGTTGGACAGGTCGCCCCATAACAATGTACTGATCGCCACCGCCACCAGAATCAACGCACCGCCCATGGTGGGGGTCCCGGTTTTTGTCAGGTGGGATTCCGGTCCGTCATCGCGAACGTGCTGACCTATCTGGTAATGGCTGAGCCGCTTGATCATAAACGGACCGACAATAAAGGAAATGACCAGTGCCGTTAGCACGCCCAGAATGGTCCGAAGCGTTAAATACTGAAAGACGCTGAAGCCGCTATGCAAACTGGTCAGATATTCTGTTAAAAAAAGTAACATTGGTGCCTTTTATTCCTAATTATTAATTTCCGGATCTGCTTTCCTGTTTTGTATAAATCTGCGATTTATGACCTACGGGTTATCTTCCGATAAGGCCACAATAACGCGCTCCATGCGCATCATGCGCGAACCTTTAACCAGCACCGTGACATCCTCTGCCAGCAATGGCCGCACGGTTTCTATAAGCTGTTGAACATCTTCAAAATGCCGACCATTTTCACCAAACGCCTGTGCAGCTTCCTGGCTGAAGCCGCCCAGTGTAAACACGCGGTCGATGTTTAGTCTTGCCGCATCGGCACCGGCCTGCTGGTGCAATTCAATGGAGTTGTCACCTAGCTCACCCATATCACCCAATACCAGAAACCGCTGTCCTTCACAGGCGGCCAGCACATCCAGCCCGGCAATCAACGAACTGGGGTTGGCGTTATAGGTATCATCGATCAACCGCGAGCCTTTGATACCCGGTTTGGGTTGCATGCGCCCGGGCACTGCCTGCAAGGCATTTATGCCCTCGCCAATAGCGTCGGCATCCACACCAGCGGCGACAGCAACCGCGGTTGCCGCCAACGCATTCATCACGTTATGCTGACCCAGCAGTTTTAGCGTGCATTGAAAATCACCCACCGGCGTAGCCACATCCAGACGATTACCGTTGATATCACCCTGCCACTGACAACTGATATCGGCATCGTTTTGCAAACCAAAGGTCAACGTCTTGTGCTTCTTTGTTAACTCACGCCACAACGGTGCAAAACGGTCATCGGCATTAATCACCGCGACACCGTCCTTACCCAGCCCCTGATAGATTTCACCCTTGGCTTTGGCAACACCTTCCAGTGAACCAAACCCCTCCAGGTGTGCGGCCGCGGCATTGTTGATCATCGCAACCTGAGGGCGGGTAATATCCGTCAGGTAAGCAATTTCACCGGCATGATTAGCGCCCATTTCAATGATTGCCGCCTTGTGTTGCTGGCCAATGCTCAACAAGGTCAGAGGCACTCCAATGTGATTGTTTAAATTTCCTTTGGTTGCCAGTGTTTCACCCTGCGTTGAAAAGATGGCTGACAACATTTCTTTTACCGTTGTCTTGCCGTTACTTCCGGTGACCGCCACCACGGGAATGGACAACCGCGAAC
>JASFMT010000413.1:0-4151 GCA_050117455.1 Gammaproteobacteria bacterium
CGATATCAGCCAGCATCAATTTTCAGGCGAGTCAGCAAGAGTTAGATGAGGGCGAGGATCCAAGTAGTCCTCAAACTATGACAGCTAATGTGACGTATAATAATGGGCGTTTTTTTAGTATTTATGCTCTTAGATTTTCGACCAAATTGACCTACAACAAACGCTTTAAAGATGATGAATTCGAAGGGTCTGAAACCACTGAATCGGAGACCCGGTTTGATTACCGGGTGGGTTTGCTGACGACAAGCCTCACTTTCCGTATAATGGAGGTCGTTGGGGGCACGACAACGGAATCTTTGACGTTCTCCGCCACTCGAACATTTTGACACTGTGTAGTATAGTGCGGTGTGTTTTTGATAAATATAACCAAAAATCGCGGAATTAGATATTGATGAATATAAATAGGGAGGAGGGCTCTATGTTTAGATCCGCACTGATAGGGCTGCTCGGCGTAGTAGCGGTGCTTTTGATGCCGCATTCGGCAAAGGCAGAATACGCTGATGTAGTGATCAATAATTATGCAGACGCGGCCGGTATGCGTCCCGTGGTTTTTCCACATTGGTATCATCGAATTCGCTTTCGCTGCAAGGTTTGTCACGCTGACCTGGGCTTTAAGTTCAAAGCCGGCGGTAACAAGATCACCATGGCGAAAATCATCGATGGCCAATTTTGCGGTGCTTGCCATAACGGGGAAATTTCATGGTCGGTGGAGAACTGCGGCATGTGCCATTCGGGAGTACCGGGTACACCCACGTCGATCCATGGCAGTACCGTTCAACGTCTCGTTGCGCCAACCTATAAAGCGCTAGAAGATAAAGAAAAAGTGCAAAAATAAACGGGCGAGAGAGGGAGAACACAATGACTACGAGAAAAGTTTTGTCTATCGTAATAGCGCTCCTCCTTGCTGTTACGGTTTCAGGGGCGCAAGTTGTCGCTGCGGAAAAGAAAGCAGCAGCGAAAAAAGAACAGGCGCAGGTCAGCTCAGCTAACGTGTTTAATCGTTTGCTGAAAAAACCGAAAATGAAAAATGCGCCGCCACCGGAGGACGGTATTCACGACGTTGCCAATGACGGTACTCACGTATTGCAGCCACCGCTCATCGCGTACGAAGGTTTACCAAATACCGAATTCGGAAACTATGTCGATTGGGTAAAAGCACTGAATGACGGGCTGTTAAAACCCCGTTATGACCGTTTTGATCCCAAGGTGGAACCGCTGGTTATGGATCTGGATATTGTGCGCGAGGTTAAGGCGTCGGTGCCTGATGTGGTGTTTCCGCACAAACCTCACACCCAGTGGCTCCATTGCTCGAACTGTCATCCCAAAATCTTTATCCCGCAGAGGAATGCTAACGTTATTAACATGTCCGCGATTCTGCTGGGTCAAAAATGTGGGGTATGTCATGGCAAGGTTTCCTTTCCTATAACAACAAAATCATGTAAGAAATGCCATTCGAAACCCAAGCCAAAGGACTGGAAGCCACCGCGTAGCGAAGCCAGTTTGAAGACACCTTGGCGTTAAACTTTTAATATTTTCGCTTATATCTGCGAGAACCGATGCATTCGTAGATGATAAAGCGTTAATTTATTAAACATGGTTCATGATGAGACGGCGCGTGGCTACTTGGTTGCTACGCGCCGTTTTGTTTATGAGTTGCAATTTTTTTTTAAAAGTAACAGTCTTTAAGAGATCTAATACGCGGAAATTATTGTTTTGGGATCAATTAATTTTTCTCAGAACATTATCCATGACGAAGTGGCTCGTTCCGAAGCTGTGGGAATGAAAGTTCATCTAATTGCGGGGCGTATCGGGCAGTTAAGTACTAGTGGGCAGCAATCATGAAAAATCTATATTCCTATTCGTTTTTAGCACTATTTCTAATATCGGCGGTATTGTTGAACGGTTGCAGTTTCACCGAGGAGCAGGAAACTCCTGCGGCTGATCAATCCACTCAGGTGGATATCTCCTCCACGGGAGCGGAGAGTCAGCAGGCGGTATCACCAACATCAACTGACAACGATGAGGAAAAGACAGCACAAGCCCCGGAGAAAGAACCTGAGCCCGTTGTTGAAGTCATTCCCAGCGAAGCCGCCAACGAGGAATTAACAGTCGAGCCCATGGAACAGAAGCCTGAGCCCCAGGCGATTAAGCAGCAAATGGCAGAGCCGTCCGAACCGCAACAAGAGCTGAAAACCGCTAAGGCAAAGCCGGCAGAATCGATGTTGCCGAAAACGGACAAAAAAGCCGAACAAAAAGATATTCCCGTTTCCACTGGTCCAAACCATTTTGTGATTACCGCCGCGAAGAAAGATCAAACCCATCCAAATTATGGCAAAGGACACAAGATGGGATTCGTCATCAACAACGTCCAGGGAAAGGAAATTGTGCTTGAGCGGGGTAAAACCTATAAATTTGATGTTGTCACTGACCCCAAGCATGATGTCTATATATCATTAAAGGCAATCGGCTGGGGAAGTACGCCCTATACAAAGGGTATTGAGGGGATGTACACCTACAAGGGTACAATGACCATTAAGCCCACCAAGGAGACCCCTGACGTATTATATTACTCCTGCCGTAATCATCCTTATATGGGCGGAAAGATCCATATCGTAGATCCGGGTGAAACGGTGCAGATTGCAAAGGCCACCCCTTCAGCGAGCGCCGCCAACTCAAAACCTCAGCAGACACAGGTCAGCGCGGGTGATGTTAATCAAAAGATTATGTTCGCGGACATGTTGTTGAAGTCTAAAAACAGCCAAACTGTTATGAAAAGTCACATCAGCGAGGCTATTGACCTTCATAAACAGGCCATGAGTGAATTAGCCGCCGCCAGGGTAAGCCTGAAATCCGGCGATAATCAGCAGGCCTATAAGCAGGCAGACAACGCTGTTGAGCTATTGAAGCAATCTCACAAACTTGTGCCCAATGAGACTGCGTTGGAACACATGAAAGAGCGTTATACAGAATTGCAGGCATCCATTAAAGACTTCGAGGCATCACACAAGGAAAACTACGATCGTATTGCAAAGAAGCAGGGTAAGGAAGCTGCAGTTGACTACGACAAAGCGGCCGTGACGGAATTCATTAACACCGCCGAGCAATCGGCCAAAGACGGTGATTATCTGAAGGCAAACCGCAATCTCGAAAAGGCGCAGCGCGCTATTACCGTGGCAATTCACAAGATGCTGAACAACCAGACGATTGTTTACGATCTCAATTTTGAGTCTGCGGAAGAAGAATATCAATATGAATTGCGGCGCTTTCAAGGGTATGAGGAGTTAGTGCCTATTGCGGTAGAGCAGAAAAAACCCAAAGCGGGCGCGAAAAAGTTGATGGAATCTTTTGTTAAAAAAGGCACCGATCTGCGTGATCGCGCCGTTAAGGCCGCCGAGGCGGGCGATTATCCAACCGCCATCGCCATGCTCCAGGATGCGACCAAAGATGTGCGCCGTGGGTTGCGCATGATCGGGGTAATGCAATAAGCTGCGTAATCCAGGCTGGTTGGAATTATTGGTGGAAATTGAAGGGTGGTTTTGTTGTCTACTACGTATAGTGTGGAAAAAACACAATTCGTTTTTAGGGAAATAGTTTGATGGGAAATAAATCGTTGGCTTGTTCCGTTAGATTTTTGCGCCGCAAGCGGGTTGCAGTCACGTCGTTTTTTGCCCTTTGTATTTTAGCGACACTGGCCGCAGCCGAAGAAGGCGGTGGTCATTTCCAGTTACAAGGTGATGTTGTGAATATCGAAGAAGATGGTATTCACGACCCGCAAAACGATGCTGTTAAAACACTGCAACCACCGTTTGTGGCAATGAAAAACTTTCCCCGCGACGCCCGCGGCGTCATTAACTGGGTCGAAACATTAAATCAGGGGCTCATTCAGCCGCGAACCGGATTGACGGGCAATGAAAAGATGCATTCTGTCGACTTTGATGTCATCTTCAAAAATACCGCGTCCATGCCCTATGTGCGGTTTCCCCATTTGCCGCATACTAAATGGCTTACCTGCAAAAACTGCCATCCGGCTATTTTTCTTCCGCAACGGGGAGGTAATTTTGTGACCATGGCCGCTATCATCGAAGGTGAATACTGCGGCGTATGTCATGGTAAAGTTGCGTTTCCGCCATTGGAGTGTAATCGATGCCACA
>JASFMT010000414.1:0-4132 GCA_050117455.1 Gammaproteobacteria bacterium
TATCTCGATAAATGATTTATTAATCTCAAAGTTAATACTACGTCGGCGGTTCCTTAAATTCTCATTAATAAATAATTTAAATAACGATTTTATTTGAATTCGGTCACAGATATATCATACTAATATTAAAGGGGTCAAGTCTGTTTATTAATAGTTAAATGAGTGGTATGCTCTCCGAATGTCACGTCCACTTCGCATCGAATATCCCGGCGCTTACTACCACGTCATGAATCGAGGGGCAGGGCGACAGCCTATTTTCGCGCATGATGATCATCGTGCTGTGTTTCTGGAATTGTTGCGCGAAATCCATGAGATGTTTAAGGCGGAAGTTCATGCCTATTGTCTCATGGATAACCACTATCACCTCCTCATTCGTACACCTAAAGGCAACCTCAGTCGAGTGATGCGCCATCTCAATGGGGTATACACACAACGCTATAATCGGCTGGAGAAAACCGATGGTCCGCTATTTCGTGGACGTTATAAAGCCATTCTGGTCGATGCAGACAGTTATTTGTTAAGTGTGAGCCGTTATATCCATCTCAACCCGGTGGCAGCGGGCATGGTGAAAAAAGCCGCTCAATATTCCTGGTCAAGTTATCCTGTTTATATTGGTAAACAGCAGGAGCCGTTTTGGTTAACCACCTCGGACACCTTGGGTATGATAGGCCAACGACAACAAAAACAACGTTATCATTCCTTTGTCGAACAGGGTATTGACCAGGATACCGAGAAATTTTATGGGCGGAAGAAGTTGTTACCGATCCTGGGATCAGAAGGCTTCGTGAATAACGTCATGAAACGGCAAACGTCACATCAGGAAATTCCTGCGAGTCGGCAACATCACCAAGAGGTCTCGTTAGACGATATCGTTCGTTATAGCGCACGGGTATTTTCTGTGCCCGAAGCCACGCTTCATGAAACACCACGAGGGAGAGGGCAGTTTAATACCGCACGCAGTGCAGCGATGTACATAGGCCGTAAATATGGTGGGCATAGTCTGAACGAAATTGCTGACTATTTTGCATTGAATCATTATGGAAGTGTATCTGGCGCAATCAGCCGGTTCGATAAGCTATTAGTTGACAATGGGGATATTCAAAAGCAGATAGAAAGGGTGTTGAAAACTATTAATAAACAGACTTGACCCCTTGACTCTTTACTGTCCGTCAAACTGGGGGAGCTACAAGGTGACTTACATGAATATATTCAGGGTTTTCAGCGGTTGTTTTGTTCTTCTTTGTGTTATTAGTTGTACAGCAATAGTTAAAGATTACGACAAATTGTACGGCTCCGCGGCGCCGAAACACCGTGTGATGAGTCAAGAAGACCTGCAGAACAGAAAACTTGTGTCCTTTCGCGACGAGGTGCGCCCTATTCTCAATCAGCGTTGTGTGGTGTGTCATGCCTGTTACGATGCACCTTGCCAACTAAACTTCGCTTCTTTTGAAGGTATTGATCGCGGCGCATCGAAAACACCGGTTTATAACGGGGCGCGTTTTGTCGCCCAGAAACCAACGCGTCTCGGAATGGATGCGACAACTACCCGGGAATGGCGGGATAAAGGATTTCACCCGGTATTGAATGAACGCAGGGAAAATGTGCAACTGAACCTGGATAATTCATTGCTGTACCAGATGCTGGCTTTGAAGCGGCGCTTTCCCTTGCCAACCCAGGGTCGCCTGCCGCCGGAGTATGATGTCGGCGAAGAACTGTACATCGATGAGGGCTTTTTACATTCACAGCAGTGCCCAACTATTGAAACATTTCCAGAATTCGCCGCCAAACACCCGCAATGGGGGATGCCGTTTGCATTTCCGGGGCTGAGTCGGAAAGAATTTAAAACCATCGAAACCTGGCTGGAGCAGGGGGCTTTGGTGGAACCCGATAAAGATATGTCGCCTTCGTTGCGGGAACACGTTGACAAATGGGAGCGTTTTCTCAACGGCAATTCCAATAAAGAACAGCTCATGTCCCGGTATCTGTACGAACATTTATTTCTGGGGCATTTGTATTTTAGTGACGTGCCGGATTTTGAATACTTTACCCTGGTGCGGTCCAAAACACCGCCGGGTGAGCCAATAGATATTATTGCTACGGTACGGCCTTATGATAATCCTGGCGTGGATCAGTTTTATTATCGCCTCAAACGTTATAAGCGCGTGGTTGTTGAGAAAACACATCTGCCCTATGCATTGAATGATCAGCGTATGGCCCGATATGAAGAGCTATTTTTGGCGCCGGATATTAAGATTGGGCAACTCCCTTCATACGATCCAATTTCTTCGTCTAACCCGTTTAAAACCTTTGAGGCTATCCCCCCGAAAAATCGCTACCAGTTTTTATTGGATGAGGCATATTTTTTTATTGGCGGGTTTATCAAGGGGCCGGTATGCCGGGGATCCATAGCACTGAGTGTGATTGATGATCATTTCTGGGTCATGTTTATGGACCCTGACAAGTCTTACCTAAGCGGGGATGCCCAATTCCTGTCGCGAGTGAGCGATAAGTTGCGCATGCCGTCAGAGCAGGAAGACAACGCCAGGTTATGGTCGGTAAGGGCAACCTATAAAGATGCTGCGAATCAATACATGATCGATAAGGTGCAGTACCTCAATGAAAAATTTCCCAATGAAACACGTTACGGAATGGAACATATTTGGGATGGTAATGGAAGGAATCAGAATGCCGCCTTAACTGTCTATCGTCATTATGACAGCGCTACGGTGCTCAAAGGTTTTGTGGGGGAAGTACCGAAAACCGCCTGGGTTATGGACTATCCGATTTTTGAACGTATTCATTATTTATTGGTGGCCGGGTTTAACGTGTATGGCACAGCGGGTCACCAGCTATCGACACGGTTGTACATGGATTTCTTACGCATTGAATCGGAGTTGCAGTTCCTGGCGTTTTTACCGGCTGAAAAACGGTTTGAAATTCACCGGTATTGGTATCGGGGTACCAAGGAAACCGAAAAGTTGATTAAGGCGGCGCATGAACTGGATTCGACACGCGAAACCAGAATTGAATATGAGACCGATGATGTGAAAGCCGAATTTTTTATGAAAGTCAACCGGCACCTGGGTGATGCGCAACAGGTTGTTGATTACATCAATCTTTGTGGGAAGTTTTACAATGAATGTGTTGATCTGGGGTTAGAGGCCAAGGCCACCCGGGTCGAAAAGGGGTTACGTAAGCTCAGTGATATGGGTGGTGAATTTACTGATGTTTTTCCCAACACCGCGTTATTGCGTATTGTCGTTGATGGCAGTGTTGAAAATGACCTCGTTTATACCATAGTACGTAATAAGGCTTATCTCAACACCACCTCCTTAACAGCAGGCGAAAACACACGGATAAAGTCGGAAGATACTATCGATATCGTTAAAGGTTTCGCAGGAGCATACCCGAATTTCTTTTTCGAAATTAAATTTGATCAGCTGAATCGATTTATTGAGTTGTACGCGCAAGTAGATAGTTACGCCAAATACAACGCGCTGGTTGATTACTTCGGCGTACGGCGCACCAATCCCGGTTTTTGGAGAGTTTCAGACTGGTTCCACGAAAAATATAAACACGAGAATCCACGGGCGGCAGGTATTTTTGATTTGAATCGCTACCAAAATAGGTGAGTTAGCTTTGCGATCGACAGGGAATTGTCAGGGCCAGAGCCAGGCACTATTGATCCTTTCAATAGCCAAAGTAAATTACTTTTTTTCATGATATTTCTCGTCAAAAGGTAAGGCGCTGATCTTGGTCATGGGATTAAGTCGTAAAAACATTCATCAATATATAAATGTTCAGTGTCAATGGTGTCACAAGCAATAAGAAATTACCGGAGTTTGTTTCTTCGTGGCTTGATAATAACGCACAATGAAAGAATTTATTGGGCATCGCCACGCCAAGTTACAGATCACTGGAAAATATCGGTGTTCCAAGTTAAATCTTGTGTGTTGTAGAGGGTGAATTTTTTAAGAAATCCCGGCCTGGCAAATGTGACACTTGAACCGTATGTGAAAAGAAATTGAAACATTTTACTGTGCCTGTGAAACGCGCCTGAAACTACCGTGACCTACTATAAATACAGGAACGTAGACAATTTCGACCAGGAGGTGTGACATGACCACCGACC
>JASFMT010000415.1:0-4113 GCA_050117455.1 Gammaproteobacteria bacterium
AAACCGTTACATTTTTTTTGGTAATAACAGCATATGTTGTTACGATAAGAGAGCATAAGGTCATACGAAGATAAGCAACCACCAGTATTACTTACATAATCGCCAAATTTACTTACGAAGGGCCTTCTAGTGTAATAACAGCCACTGCTTATACCGATAGCCAGGGTGATACTGTTTGTTCAATTAAAGAACAAAGAAATCGGGGCCAGCGCCGAAATTAATGAAATGCTCGTCCTCCAGCTACTGGCTGTGGCAGAATATAGTGAGAACCCGGTATGGGGAAACAAATAAGGGCACTCTATCATGAGCAATCGATTATTGCTGATCGATGATGATAAAGAATTATGTGGTATGTTGCAGGACTATCTGGGGCAGGAAGGATTCAACACGGATGTTATCCACGACGGTCACAAAGCCGTCGACAAAATACTTAACAGCACCTATGACCTTGTCATACTCGACATCATGCTCCCGGGCAAATCCGGTTTCGATGTGCTGAAAATCACTCGCGAACAATCAACCGTGCCGGTTCTCATGTTGACAGCCCGCGGCGAGGATGTTGACTCTGTCATCGGTCTCGAGCTGGGCGCGGACGACTATCTCGCCAAACCCTGTAATCCCCGGGTACTGGTTGCGCATATTCGAGCGATTCTAAGACGCAGTACGCCAAACACAACCGCCGATGATGATGCCATTGAACAATTAACTGTCGGGGATATTGAACTGCATCCACAGTCCCGCACTGTATTGCGGGAGCAAAATCCTGTAGGGCTAACCTCAACGGAATTTACCATATTGGAAACACTGATGCGCAATGCGGGCAGTGTAGTGAACAAAAATGAATTGTCAGAGATTGCTCTGGGGCGCAAGCTGTCGCACTACGACCGCAGCCTCGATGTGCATATTAGCAATGTGCGCAAAAAGCTCGGCTATTTGTCCGACCAGAACAACCGAATCAAAACTGTTCGTAATGTCGGCTATTTTTTTAGCAAGTAAATATTCTGCCTAAATGTATCCGCTTTTCTGGAAGATATTCCTGACTTACTGGGCTACCATTGTCATCATAGAGTTAGTTACAGCGTGGTTTACCGCCCAGCTCAGTGAATCTGAAATCCACCCCATCCTGGAGCAGCAAAATTCAACTTTCCGGGAGAACTCCCAACAGGCTGTTTCCGTGCTGGAGAAAAAAGGTCTTGCGGCGCTGCGCCAATGGCTGGAAAACCCCGACAACCTGGAAGCCATAGACGAAATATATGTCATCAACCAGGCTGGGGTTGAGTTAGACAATAAACCGCTACCCGAAAACATTCGCAAACGACTCAAATCCATCGAACCTCCTCAACGACCGGATAAAAATTACAACCCATTCAAAAGCGTTCTCGCAGTTAGCTCATCAGCGGGGGATGGTAACGCCTATACTGTCGTTACGACTTTTAAACACCCACACCTGGTTCGCTATTTACTTGCGCCAGAACGGGTCACGTTCGGTATCCTGATAAGCGGCCTCATCTGTTTTTTTCTGGCAAGGTATTTTACTTCCCCCTTAACAAAATTACGCATTTCCACCCAAATGCTGGCCCAGGGCGAGTTTAATACCAGCGATCTTCAACAATTGCGTAGCCGTAAAGACGAGTTCGGGGCGTTGGCTGTGGATTTTGAAAAAATGACCAATCGTCTTCGCGAATTACTGGAATCCCAAAAACAACTGCTGCGCGATATATCCCATGAACTGCGTTCGCCGCTGACCCGTACGCGTATCGCTCTTGGACTGGCGCGCAACAAAAATCCGGCATCCGACAGCGAAGAACTCGACCGAATTGAACGGGAATTGGAACGATTTGAAATTCTGATAGGAGAATTACTTACATTTGTCAAAATTGAACCTGGCAATCAAAGTTTTGAGATGACGGTGACTGATCTCAGCGAACTACTCGACCAGGTGGCACAGGACGCCCGCTATGAACACCAGGAAAAATTACGCACCACAAAAATGATTACTCTCGATTGCCCACCAAACGTTGAAATGGTTGGGGATCCCCGTTTGTTGCATCGCGCAATTGACAATATTGTTCGTAATGCGTGTTATTACTCTCCCGGCAATACCAGCGTCGATATTCGCTGTCATCAAGACACAAGGGCCATTCACATTACCATCGAAGACAACGGACCCGGTGTACCGGAAAATATGTTAGAGAAAATCTTCCAGCCTTTCGTGCGGGTATCACCCGCCCGCGAATCCGACACTGGCGGTAGTGGTATTGGTCTTGCCATTGCCAAACGTGTCATTGATATCCACAATGGTACAATTGCGGCGGCCAACAAACTAAACAATAGCGGACTGGTGGTCAGCATTACACTTCCTCTGCCTGTCGATGTGTCTGCCCATTCAAAGGTGTCTTAATAAGCCAGGACTGTCTTCAGCTCATGCTGCATAAGACTCTTGTTTTCGTTCCGCCGGTTCGCAATCCACTACGGTCGCGCTCTTAATGAGGTTGCCTTTTCAGGTTTTGATTGTTTGTAACAAGCGACACACAAAATACATCGCGTCAATGCGAGCCGGTGATCGAGCATCTAAAATCCCACGCCAACGTTGCAAATGTCAATATTTAGCCTAATATAGTGATAAAATTACATTGATATACTTGGGGAATGGTGGTTCAATAAAGCCCAAAGAAATACAAAGCCTGAATAGATTCAAGAATTTGACACTCACCCAGGGTGGCAGGAATCTTCAGGCAGTCCTTCCTGTTCGTTACTGGTCGTTGATGTTTTCGCCATAACTGCTGTTTCAGGAAATGCTCATCACTAGCGAGCTGGGGGTTTTAATCTGAGACGGCTCTTTTGCAATTTTGATCTGATTGGTTGTGGTTTTAGTGTTTGTTGCCATCACACGAAGTTTCCGATGGATGATTTGGTGGTTGATAATTTTGCCAGAGGAGATACAGCCATGGTTGAATTTTTAAAGAGTGAAAATTTTATTAAGCTGGTGTACGTGCTAGTGGCATTGACAATTGTAATGATCGGCTTTGTCAACAAACAGGAAATTATTGATCTTTATAAATTCACGTTGAGCGCGTGTTCCTGACCGCAGTTTTACCGCGATTTAAACTAAATATTACTGCAGTTTGTCTATTTATAGGCCTGCGTTGTCCGCTAATAGCCACGCTACCTCACACCCGGCTCAATCAATTGCCATCAATACCGTATTACCACCCATCCTTAGAAAATCACTCGTCAGCCCTGGTTTCGTCATACTAACGATAGAACCAATGAAGGCAACGCTAGATAACTGATTTAAACTTTCAATAACCGCAGACCGCCAATCCACCGCGAATCAGGGTTAATACTGGACAAAAAACGTCTCAAAAACCTTGTAAACAACACCCCGGGGCCGTCATAATATTGAGGTTAAATACACGCTCATGCCCAAGCAAGGGCTGAAAGCTGAAAGTACTACACCGTTTTATGGAAATAATGACTCCAACGCTTCACGATATTTAGATCATGAAAATAAATCATATTACCACTCCGGTTTCACCCGGCGAGCTACTGGACAAAATCACTATTCTGGAAATCAAGTCAGAGCGCATAGCAGACGCTGATAAAGTAACAAATGTCCGTAACGAATTGCGTCTTCTTGAGACTATCTGGAATGAATACATTGAAGACGATGAAAAAATTCTGTCTCTTCGACAGAAGCTAAAGCAGATTAACGAAAAGCTGTGGGACATTGAAGACGCCATCCGGGATGAGGAACGACACAAGCGCTATGGCGATCGTTTTATAGAGCTGGCCAGAAGCGTGTATATCACCAACGATGAACGCGCTGATATTAAAAAGCAACTCAATTTGTATCTGAACTCTGATATCGTCGAGGAAAAATCCTATCAGGACTATCAATAGTGAATATATTGGTAATCCCGCATGTTGGAGGTTCGTATAACTCGTTAAGGCCCGAAGCGGAAATATACATTAGCCTCGCAAAGGCCGGTATTAATATTATCATACTGGCTAACCCGGAAAGCCCTATTGCCAGCTATTTTCTTGAAGCCGGCATAACAGTTATCCCGTTCAAGCCAAATAGAAAAATTTCGATTTCGGCAATCAAAACAA
>JASFMT010000416.1:0-4105 GCA_050117455.1 Gammaproteobacteria bacterium
GTGCCCAGACCTAATCGGCCGGTTGCGGCAATCATTAACGTCTCCCGCTCCCCTTTCCAGTCCGGCACATCGCCCAGCAGTCCGTGTTCGATGGACTTACCCAGAAACGGCCGGAGCAATCGAGATTCAGCTACCCGTTTCGCCATGATACTGCCGCGCAGTGGTGTACCCAGAAAAACAACTTTACCCGGTCGTTGCTGTGGAAATTGATCAAACAGGTGCAGCAGCACGATGCCGCCAAGGCTGTGCCCGACAAAATGGACCGTGTCGGCGTCGATGTTTTCCACCAGGTTCTGTAATTTGCGTGCGTTTTGAGCAGGCGATTGGCGCACGCTGGCATATCCGAAACGGTATGTCGTAAAGCCACAGCGCTTGATGCGCCCCGCCAACCACGTCATTTCCAGTGGTGTCATCCAGATGCCGTGTATTAAAACCACTGCTGGTTTCACTGCGATGCTCCCGCTCAAAGTGTGTAATAGAATAATCGGATGCTTTTATGGCCCGTTAGCCTAAGGGTACCAGGTATTAATACGCCACTGATTATAAATAACCTGGGACCTCAAAAAATATAATTTCGATGTAAATGTAACAGTACAGTGAGATTTTCGATATGTTTTCAACACGCGCTTCATTGATATAGATTCCCTTGTTAGCGGACTTACCTGTGATCTGGAGCGGCCATTTTTGGAGTATTTCATTGAGAATTCTTAATGTGATATCCCCTGTTTAGCGTAATCTTGTAAAACATAAGTCGAGTTAATTGTATTGCAGGAGGTTACTATGACCTGGCAACAAGTGGAAGGAAACTGGCGTCAGTTTGTTGGCGAAGCGAAAAAGAAATGGGCCAAGCTAACTGACAATGATCTTAAAGACTGTGAAGGCGACCGCGACAAGCTTGTGGGTAAATTACAGGAGCTATACGGTTTTACCCCTGATCAGGCTGGCGAGGAAATCTACAAAATTGAACAACGGGTCAAGGAAGCACAGGAAGGTGCGGAAAGAATGTATGGTCATTCCTGAACCAGATAAACATTTAATGCACTGGTTTGGCATTTTTTCCGGGAGTAGATATCAAGCAGTATCAGGGATAACCATGCTACGGAAACATTGATATATACCCTTGTCTCCGGCTGTGGAACCCGTAAAGGCTGATTTTACGCGGCCAATTTTGATATCGTAAATTAACTGATAATCACAACAATACCAGTATGATCATTGAAAATATTCGGGCAATCCTGGGCAATGAATGGGTATTAACCGTCTGGCTCGCCATCATGGCAGTGTGCGTGGTGATCCTGGTCCGCGATTTTCGCACCAGTAATTCCCATATCGATTCCCTAATGAAAGCCGTGTGGTTTATGACGGTGGTTTATTCCGGTCCCGTCGGATTATGGCTGTATTACGTCAGTGGCCGCAAGCAAATCAAACAGGACACTATCTGGCGTAAAGGTGTACGGTCGGTCGCACACTGTTACTCCGGATGTGGCGCCGGTGAAATCACCGGTGTGTTTATCGCAGCCGGTTTACTGGCCCTGGGCAATACAGGCATTGCAATTATCACTTTTTCTCTGGCCTATATCTTCGGTTATGGAATGACTTTCGGGCCACTGGTTCAGGCAGGCGTGCCCGTTAAACGGGCTCTCCTTGACACCTTTTATTCTGATACGTTGACGATTGCTGTTATGGAGATCACGGCGATTTCACTGGATATCTGGCTGGCGGCCCGCGCTACCATGGATCAGCCTTTATTCTGGGGGTCACTGATACTCTCGTTGTCCATTGGATTATTAGCAGCTTATCCTGTCAACGTCTTATTGGTATATTTCGGCGTTAAAGAAGGTATGGGCGACCCGCGGGATACCTCCGGTTCACACTCCCATGCCCACGCACATTGAGACTACTATATTAATCCGTCGCAACCTGACCACGATAACCGTGCTCTTTTAACGTATCGATTAACGTCGTGTGGCTGAAGTGGTTCGGGTCGTACTGGATCGTGATGCGATGGTGATTACCGTCTTCGAACCAGGCACTAATGATTCCTTTCTCATACTCCAGCTTATTAACCAGTGACGCCCGTTGATTGACTTCCATATCCTGCTCGATATAGATATCTACCTGATTATTTTTCGTTGGCATATCTCGCTGTCCTGTTGTTGTGACTCTGAAGCTTGTGCCATTATAACTCGCAAATAAATGACGATTTTGCGAGTTATCGTGAATCATCAGCATAAACGATTTCCATCGACAAACCAATTTCATCCAGTGGCGGATTCGCCGGTAGCGTCACTAGTTTGCCGTACCCCAATCTGGCCGTGACAGCCAGCACCAGGGCATCAACAATATCATCCATTGCCAATACCCTGCGGGGAAGTTGCCGGGCGATTGATTCTACAATGGAACTGGCCTGTGGCACATATCCGGCAAGCACCGACAAGCGTTCCTCACAGCCTTCCGTGGTTTTTTTATTATACCCCATTGGTGTCTTGCCATTCAGTGCCCAAAAGCAGACCTCCGGGTGGCATTCCCGCAACTTACCTTTGAGCCCCGGATTGCTACGTATCAGCCAATCCACTTCACGGATTTTTGGCGTGATGTTCCAGGCCTGTTTGCTGATGCCCTTTCTCGTTTGCCGGCGATTGACTATCAATGCCTTATCGTAATTGTCAGCCTCCAGCGTCGCCCGTGCTGGCGGCGAAAATACACTGGCAGCGCGGGGCATGCCAAGCACTTTCCGGGCTTCCCGATCACAGCGCCGTTCCTGATTACCCGGCCCCACCAGACCAATAGGTATATCAATAAGTGACAGCTTCCTGCTTGCTATCAGATCAACCAGTGATCCAGCAGTGGAAACGATGTGCCATTGATATTCGGCACTTTTTTGTAACGTAATACAAATCCAGCCACCACGGCAGCCATCAATCCCCATAAACACCATTGCCTCCATCAACAATAAACTTGTGTATCGTAACGACACTGACAAATTTAAAAGCGGCCGTACAGGAAACTATCACTTACGAGATATCAAGGTTGCCGTTTCAACATTGATTCAGTGATATAGCTTCACTCTATTAAAATTCAAATTGAACAATAGATTCAAGAATCCCTGGCAAATTTCAAATTTATAGACAGATGTACCTGCAAATTGAAAATTTTCAATGTCAACTGATGGAATATTTGTAGACTATAAGCACAATGTAATACAGCTGCGTTGAACTGATATATCAAATTGAACGCCATCAAGAACCTGGCGGCCAAGCGTCTGTCGACTCGACTCCAAACTGCGTTTGCTTTAACAAAAGACGGGCAGAGGCCTGTTTCTCTAATTGTTCAACACACCATAGCAAAAAGGATTCAGCCATGAAAAACAGTCTATTGCAAATTTTTATAGCAATTACGCTTGCAACCCTGGCCATGCCGCTATTCGCAGACAGCGTGAGCGGTAAAACAATTGCCATGCAAGGCAACGGCAAAGGCGCCACAGGTTGCGCCACCTGCCATGGCCAACAGGGCGAAGGCAAAGCAGGCAGCGGTTACCCGTATTTAGCGGGATTGCCCGTTGAATATGTAGAGAACCAGCTAAAAGCTTACCAGAATGGTACGCGAAAAAACGTCATAATGAAGCCTGTCGCAAAAGCTTTAACGGCCAAAGAGATCAAGGCAGTTGCGAACTATTACGCGCAACTGGAAAACCCCACGTTAGCCAAAACATCCTTAAATCAACCCGAAAAACCCACGACGGGTTCCAGGCTCGTACACACTGGCAAGTGGGAAGCCGGGGTACCATCATGCGTCAAGTGCCATGGTGAAAATGGTAAAGGCGTACCACCCCACTTCCCACCGATCGTCGGGCAGCCTGCCGGCTATATCAAATCACAATTTACGGCATGGCAAAAAGGCAACCGCAGCAATGATCCCATCGGGTTGATGCAATCCGTCGCCAACGGCATGACCCAGGAGGACATCAACGCTGTGGCAGAATACCTGGCGAAATCTGAACAGTAACAAAGGAGACCATACGATGTTACTCAGCAAAAAAAATACCCTGTTATTGATGATGCTGCTATTTGCGCCTGTTATCGCAGCCGTCGCTAAAGATGTTCCC
>JASFMT010000417.1:0-4105 GCA_050117455.1 Gammaproteobacteria bacterium
GCATCCTGCGCCGTCGCATCAAAGCCGATGGTAAGGTTATAGTTAGCCGCGCCGCTCGCCGCGTTAACACGAATAACATAAGCCTGCGTTGCGGGTACCGTTAATGTTTGCCGCGACGTTACGCTCAAACGATTCATGACGATATCGCCGGCCAGGTTATATAAATAAAAATCAAGTGCCGCGTTGGTATCGTTGCGATTACCCACGTGCAGGGTCACTTGCTGATTTTCCAGCAAGGTTACGGAAAAATAATCATCCGTATCACCACTTTCATAGGAACGGCCCTCAGGGCCGGATTGCGGTTGGTTAACGTAGCCACCCAGGGTCAACGGATTGGTAACGGGTTGCGCGCTTTGCAATGTATCATTGGCGCGATAGGAAGAACGGGGATCATTGACATCACTGTCCAGCGCCGATCCTTCAAAAACTTCAATGGTACCGGCAATATCGACGCCATTATCATCGTCGTCACTAAAACGGCTGCAAGCGACAACCGTGATGGCCAGTATGCCGCACAGTAATAACACGGCGATACGTTGTATGTATTGGGCAATCATATAAGAACAACACCTGAATATTGCCGAACGCGATAACTGCGTCCCGCAATGACAAACTATACACTTTACTCCGTTCCAGAATAAATTGAAATTCGCCAGCGGCGCTAAATAAGGCACCGGAGGCCCGGCTGATGGGTTACCTGCAAGAAAAACCAAATGGTCAGGGCAGATTCAAACTGGAGCTGTAGCCGGTCGTGAAATCCAGTCCGGTTTGGCTGGGATTACTGCCATCGATCATGATATGTCGTGACAGAAGATCCAGGGTGGGGTAAGCACCGCAGGCATCTCCGGGTTCACAAACCACGTTGTCATTGTCCAGGTCTGAACCGGCGCGGATGTGATACTGACCCAACGGTATTCCGCTGAAGGTATACTCGTAAACACCGTCGGTGCCGTTGCTGATAAGGCGGTCAAACAACTGCATGGTAGACATATCAATCAACTCAATATAATGAAAACCCGCGTAGTCGTTGTTGGTTGCCGAATCCACCTGCATGATCACCGACACATCTTGCGTACCGGCTGATGAGGTAACGGTAATCGCCGCGGTATACACACCGTCCAGCAAGCCGCTACGGTCCACGTTCACCTGATAGGAACCTAGACCGTTTGCATCCACGCCAGCAGGCGTTACCGTCAGCCAACCGCCACTGTCATCGGCGACGCTGGTGATATCCAGCACGCCGCCCCCGGAATTGGCCAAGGTAAATTGGGCATTAGTCAACGCGACGCCGAAATTAAGCGACGTTGGTGTTATTTGCAGCGCTGCTGGTGGCTCCGGTGGCGGTGTGGGCGTACCGGCATTAGCCGCCGCTAATACGGCTTTTTGTGCGTTAATCAAGCCATGGCCAAAGGAATTGTCACGGCCGGAGGCACCGAGGTCGTCCGTTAAATCGCCGTTTGCCAGCATGGAATCCAGTATGGCAGGGGTCATTTCCGGATAGACCGATTTCATCAACGCTACCACGCCGGCCATGTGCGGTGAGGCCATGGAGGTGCCTGCCGCAAAGCGATAATTAAAAACAATGTTGCCACCGCTATCATCCGCACTGGTACTTAGTACACCATCGAAGAAACCATCGCCATTGAGGTCACCACTGTCGCCACCGGGTGCGGCAACATCAATGGTGGTACCGTAATTCGAATAGCTCGCCAGCTGGCGACTGATATTGGTGGCGCTCACCGATACCACACCGTCATAGGCGGCCGGTGCAAACAATTGATTGCTGGAATCGTTTCCAGCCGCGGCAACCACGATGACACCGGCATCACGGGCCAGTCGATAGGCGGTTGGTGGATTAGTGGAGTTCGTGGGACCCCCCAGGCTAAGGTTGATAATGTCGGCCCGTTGCGCGGGCACCGTACCGGAATCATTGGGCAGGCCCGCCGCATAACGAACGCACTGTTCAATGTCGTAACGCAGGCCGCCATTGATGCCGATAGCGCGGCAGGGCATGATCTTCGCGCCCCAGGCAATACCGGCTACACCATTATTGTTATTGGAGGCCGCTGCGATGGTCCCCGCGACATGGGTACCGTGAAAGCTGCTGGGTTGTCCACCGCCATCACCCGGGTCATCCGGATTGGCGTCAATTCCCGGTTCACCGTCACCCGAGTTGCTGTTGCTGGCAATAAAGTCATAACCGGGCACCAGTTGACCCTGTAAATCGGGATGGTCCAGCAGCACGCCGGTATCAATAACGGCCACGATGACGCTGGGATCACCGGTGGTAATATCCCAGGCCTGGGGTAGATTGATGGATGGGTAATGCCATTGAAATCCATAATGGGCATCGTTGGGCACCGCGGTGGGATAGTAGCGGTAGTTTAAACCGGCCTCGACAACATCCGAACGTTTCGCCAGTTGTTTGGCGGCTAACAGGGTATCCAGTTTGGCCTGCAGGGCGGCAGGGACATTGGCACTGGTACCGGCGTTGCCGTTGATACCGCCATTGATCCTGTTGTTGGTAATGCCCAGTGAAGATAACACCGCTGAACGCTGGCTGGCCGCTCCCAACCCCAGCAACATATTGCGGCCGGGTGCACCGGCCCTGGCCTGTAACCCCACCGACGCGGCGCGGCTGGACAGGGACTGGATACCAATATTGCCGGTTTCACGAAACTGGACAATCACATCACCGGCTTCAAAATCATCGGACAAGCGCCAGCCGTTGCTTTGCGTAATCAGGTTACCAACACCCACGGACAGGACATAGTTGGATGCGCCGGCGGCGGCCCTCACGTTAATCAGGTAATTCCCCGTGGCCGGCACCGTTAACGATTCGGTCGTAGCCGTTGGGCTCACCGATGAATCAATCAATTGGTTATTCTGATCAAGCAAGTACAAATCCAGATCATTGGCACCGTTACTGACATCGCCAATGTACAGGTTAATCACCTGATCCGCCGACAGGGAAATCAGATAATAATCATCTTCATCACCACTGGTTCGACTGCGCCCCGCCGGCCCCTGATTTGGTATGTTTACGTAGCCACCAACAACAACCGGGTTAAACAACGGTTGTGCCGTGGCCGGCGTGTCGTTGGCAGTATAAGGTGCGCTGGTGTCATTGACGTCGCTGTCGGTCTGGGTGCCGCTTTGCGTGGTAATGGTACCGCTGATCGTGGCAAAGGGGTGCACAGTGACAACGACCGTATCGGTTGCCGTGTCGCCGCTGTTGTCCGTGGCCATCAAATCAAAAGTCAACGTGGTGGCGCTGCTTACGGTTGGCGCGGTGAAAGTCGTGGTTGCGGACGTTGAACTGGCAAGGGATACGGTCGCGCCACCGGTTTGCATCCACTCATAACTGTTAATGGAACCATCGGTATCGGTAGCCGAACCGGATAACGTGACCGTGTCGCCCACGTTCACCGCCTGATCAGCACCGGCGTCCACCACCGGCGCAATATTACCTGCCGCAGAATTAATGGTGACTATCATGTCATCGGAGGCCGTTGCGCCAAGGTCGTCTGTGACGGTTAGCCGTAAGGTAATGTTGCTGGTGGTCGCAACATCCGGCGCAATAAATTGCAAATCGGGATTAGTCGTGTTCGTTAACCCGGCATCCACGCCGTTTAGCTGGCTCCATTGATAACTGACAATACTGCCGTCGCTGTCGTTACCACTGCCGTTGACGGTCACCGAGTCACCGGCAGTCACGGTCCTGTCAGGGCCGGCATTGGCCGTGGGGGACGAATTGGTTGTTACCGGATTGACTGTCACAACAACGTCGTCGGATCCAAGAGCACCGCCATCGTCAACGGCGGTAAAACGCAGGGTAAAGTCCGTTGCCATACCCACAATGGGCGCCACGAACGATACCGTTTCCGTGGACGGATTCTGCAGTTGCAGTGCCGTGCCACTGCCCATCTGGGTCCAGATGTAAACAGCAATGTTACCGTCATCACTGGCCGTGCCGGTGATGGACACGGTCTCACCGGAAACCGCGCTGATATCGGGACCCGCACTGACTACGGGCGGCAAGTTCGCGTTACTGTCCGGCGTAATGGTGACGTTTACATCATCAAAATCCGTTGCCCCGTCGTTG
>JASFMT010000418.1:0-4104 GCA_050117455.1 Gammaproteobacteria bacterium
CAGCCAAAGTGCCAGTGCATCGCAACTGGGGATAAACCATACGTTACGCATTTTGGCGTAGCGATGCTTGGGCATTAGAATCTGTCGGTCGTCCCCTTCGATGACCAATGTCTCCAGCACCAGTTCACCTTCCCACTGCAGGCTTTGCCACATTTGTGTCAGATGATCGATGGGGGAACGACGATGGTATAACACGCCCATGGAAAATATCGTATCAAACCGTCCCGGCAAGTCGGGCAAGGTGTCGGTGCTAAACGGTAACACAAAGGTTTTGTCGGAACGCATATAATGTTGAACGGCGTGATACTGCATGACATAGACCAGGGTCGGATCAATACCCACAGTCAACTTCGCCCCCTCGCCTTCTATACGCCAACAATGATAGCCGCTGCCACAGCCCACATCCAGAACGGTCCGGTTATTCAATGGTGTGATATGAGACTTGACGCGATCCCATTTCCAGTCAGAACGCCATTCCGTATCGACATAAATACCGAATAAATTAAACGGCCCCTTTCGCCATGGCCATAAAGAACGCAGTTGTTGCTCCAGTTGCCGCCGCTGATCATCCGTGCCATCGTTTTCGCTGCCGACTGTAATCGCCGACTGGTTGAGATCAATAACCGATGGTGTTATCGGGGGCAGTGCCTCCAATGCCGCCAGCCATCTCGGTAGATTACCATGGCCGCTTTGCTGAATTGTTTGTTGCGCGGCCTCCGGCACAACATCAGCCCATGCATCCAGTCCTGCCGATCGCAGCGCCTGTGGTAATCGAGGATATCCAATCATTTGACAGCAACAATGGACATAAAATTAAAGCACTGGAACCATACGTAAACCTGCTTGAAACCCACGCGGTGTAATCGGTCGATGTGGGTTTGCCGGGTATCGGGTATGAGTACATTTTCCAGTGCGGCACGTTTCTGACTGATTTCAAGATCACTATAACCATGCAATTTTTTAAACTCATGGTGCATATCGATCTGAAAGTCATTCTCCCGATCATCGGGAAAAGCGATTTTTTCCGATAATATCATTATCGCGCCGGGCAACATGCCGTTGTGTATTTCCTGAATGAGATTTGCGCGTTCTTCCAGTGGAATAAATTGCAGCGTGAAATTCATCACCACAACGGATGCCTTATCGATGACCGTATCACGCACATCTTCCTGCCGCACATCCACCTGCTCGATACGTGAATCCTTTTGAATAATATCCCGGAGTCGCTTTACCATGGCGTCTGAATTATCAACGGCAACAATACGACAACCACGCTTTTTAACATTGCGCTCCATTTCCAACGTTACGGCGCCCAGCGAACACCCCAGGTCATAGCAGTTTGTCGCGGGCCTCGCATAACGTTCGGTCAGGGCACCGATCATGGCAATAATGGCATCGTACCCGGGCACTGACCGATGGATCATATCATCGAAGACATCCGCTACCCTGTCGTCGAAAACAAATTTCTCACCGGCATGTTGACCGGTGGCATATAGTGAATCATGTTTGCGTTTATCGGACATAGGTCTTGACTGGCTGGGATAACAATCGTTCTATTCTTTAGTAACGTCTTTCTAAGTAACGTCGCTTTTCGCTAATTTCATGTGCAGCAATTTCACCGTGCTGCCTTGCGGATCAACTCGCTCTTCGTTGTCATAAACGCGAAAGCCGAATCGCGTATATAACGCCAACGCGTTGGTATTGTCGGCAAATACTGACAACCTCACCTCCGGTAACCGGTATTTTTCAAACGCGGCTTTTATCATATATTGCAGCAATACCGTGCCAAGGCCGTGCCCCCGGTAATCGGGAGCAATGAAAAGATTACCGATAAAGGCGTATTGCCCCTGTATGCAATCATAAAGGTTAGCGAATCCAACGATATTATTATCTTCACAAATGACGGTGAATTCAAACCGGTCACTATAGAGTTGTTGTACCTGCTCGTGGGTAAACGGGTAATGTCCGGCCGGGTATACACGGAACAGTTCATCCCGGTCGGGAATTAGCGGGGGTATCCATTTTAGTTCTTCCGGGTGGATGGCGCGTATCTGTGTCATACGCAGAGATTACCTCAAAATACCGCCAAGTGAAGCCTTTAGCCCGTTATTTCTCAGGTTCTGGGATCAGCAAGATTAAATCAAATTGAGTTTACGGACTTTCGCCTCGGCATTGCGGATCCAGTGTTTGATCCGGTTGGAGTCGCCATATTTGCTCAATTTACCCCAGGAATTGAGCAACACGATAATCAATGGCCGGTCACCCATTTTGACTTTCATAACCAGGCAATTGCCCGCATCCGATGTAAAACCGGTTTTACTGAGGTAAATCTCCCAATCGGCTTTTCGCATCAGGCGATTGGTATTCCAGATGCGAATGGTTTTCCCTGTCCTGTCGTCGATAATTACATCCTTGACGATGGTAGTGAACTCCCTGATCAACGTATATTGCGCGGCAACGCGCACCATTTTCACCAATTCCTGCGCGGTGGAAACGTTTTCCTTACGTAGTCCGGCCGCATCGGCAAACTTCGTATTGCGCAGCCCCAGGTAGCGTGCCTTGTCATTCATTGCCTTAATAAATTCCTTGGTCCCGCCCGGATAGGTTCTCGCCAGGGCAAACGCGGCCCGGTTTTCAGAGGCCACTAATGCCATAAGCAGCATGTCTTCGCGGGTCAGCGTACTGCCAATCGGCAAGCGGGTTTTGGAATAACGGATGGTATCCCGGTCTGCCTTTACGATGGTGATCGGTTCATCCATATCCAGATTGGCGTCAATAATGACCATCGCCGTCATTAACTTGGTGATAGACGCAATGGCCATTTTCCGATGGGAGCCCCGTTGAAAAATAATCTGATCATCCCGCTCATCAAATACGACCGCGGCGTGGGATCGGAGAAATAAGTCCTTGGGATTACTGACCCGTTTGACCAGGTCCGCGGGAATATAGTCCTGGTTCTCGTCCGGCAGACTTTTTAATGCAGGACCACCGTTAATGGAGGCCGCAAAAACACTGGGCCAAAAAACAAAAAATATCGCTATTACCGGTAGTACCAGCCGGGGTACGGGCAGGTTTTGGTAAAAGCACTTTAACATCCTGTTTATAAACATAATTTCACACGCAACAACTTCTGACTGCCACTTCGATATAACTTATATATAACATGATCCTGTGCCATAAGATCAATTCCAGCGGGTCTGCCGCAAGGCGCACAGTATACCAACCGTCATTGTCACTGAACAGGTGTCCGCTGTTCGCCCACCTACTAACCCTATCGAGCGGTGAAGTCAATAATTGAGGATATGAGGCTTAACAATGGCAAAGTTTTGGGGTGTACAGTCGTTGTTCGGATAAGAATTTCCCGATTATTGATATCATTACCGGGGCTTTTCTTTTGGATCGATGGCAACAGCAGCCGCAAGCTTGAATTGCGCTATTGACTGCCTGTGACACACAAGGAACCGGTAACGGGGGTAACTAGTTCCAAAGGTACGAGGAATTCTACCCAATATGCATTGTTGACATATGGATGACTTCGTCCACGATGGTAATAAACTTTTACTTAGAATTACCAGGCATCCACTCCAATAATCAAACCTGGTATTTATCAGCTATACCTTCTACGGACAAACTATTATTTTTTTCGCATACACACAAATAACCACGAGGTCAATTTATTCAATAGACCACGCGGTTATAAAATTTTGTCATCTTGCTGGTGATTGGTCACTTGCCCAATCACGAATCAACGAATAAATATCCTTTTTGTTATTCAGCCTCCATATATAAAATTTTTCAAGTCGTTACAATCCACAATTCAGGTTTCATTTTACGTCGCGATTGAGTATATTTCACGCGCTACCAGGAAATATGTGACACAGTTTTACTATAACTGACAATCTTGGTAACCGCGCCGCAAACTTTTTGTGACGCAGTTATCATTTCATCCCCTGAACGACTCAGCCGCCGATTGCGTTCACCACGATGTCATATTAAAAACTAATCTAAATCATCGCGTTACACAAAACCGTGCATATCTGGCATACAACTTGTGATAGCGTTCGCATTAACAACTTAAAATAGCAGCAATTAGTTGAGGGATTT
>JASFMT010000419.1:0-4102 GCA_050117455.1 Gammaproteobacteria bacterium
GCATTGCGACGGTAGCGTTCATGGACGCAGCGGACCAGGCGGATATTATGTTTTCGTCCGAGTTTGCCTGCGCTCAATGCGGTTACTCCATTCCCGAGCTGGAACCCCGGATGTTTTCCTTTAACAATCCGGCCGGTGCCTGCCCGTCCTGCGACGGGCTGGGCAGCAAACAGTTTTTTGATCCTACCCGTGTGGTACTGCATCCCGAGTTGAGCCTGCCGGCCGGTGCGGTACGCGGTTGGGACCGACGAAATGCCTATTACTTTCAACTCATCCAGTCATTGGCCAGGCACTACGATTTTGATATTGAAAAACCCTTTAACAAGCTTGCGAAAAAAATCCGCGACATCATTTTGTATGGCAGCAAGGATGAACAAGTGGAGTTTCATTACCACAGCGACCGGGGCGGTGTGACCAAGCGCCAGCAACCTTTCGAAGGCATTATTCCCAACATGGAACGCCGGTACCGGGAAACCGACTCCAACGTCGTGCGCGAGGAACTGGCGAAGTACCTGAGTCAGCAACCCTGCCCGGAATGTCACGGCAGCCGGCTGGCCACCGCACCGCGTAATGTATTCATTGATTCCCACTCGTTGCCGCAAGTCACAGCGTTATCAATTGAAAAAGCACACGCCTTTTGCAACGCGCTGGACTTACCCGGCCGCCGCGGTGAAATCGCGGAAAAAATTCTGAACGAAATTGGCCAACGCTTACAGTTTCTCATCGATGTGGGATTAAATTACTTAACGCTGGACCGCAGCGCAGAGACCCTCTCCGGTGGCGAAGCGCAACGTATTCGGCTCGCCAGCCAGATCGGTGCCGGCCTGGTGGGTGTTATGTATATCCTGGACGAACCATCCATTGGCCTGCACCAACGGGACAACCAACGCTTGTTAAATACGCTAATGTACCTGCGTGACATGGGCAATACGGTTATTGTCGTGGAACACGATGAAGATGCGATTCAGGCCGCTGATCATGTGATCGATATCGGGCCCGGCGCCGGCGTACATGGCGGGCAAATTATCGCACAAGGAACACCGGCGCAGATCATGGCGGAATCGGCATCATTAACGGGTCAATACCTGTCCGGTAAAAAATCCATTGCCGTACCCGGCCAACGCGTCCCGATGGACAAAGACAACGTCATTCAGATTGAATGTGCCAGCGGCAACAACTTAAAAGATGTCGATGTAGAAATACCCATTGGGTTAATGACCGCGGTAACCGGGGTATCCGGATCAGGCAAGTCAACGCTCATCAATGACACGTTATTTCGCTATGCAGCCAAACACATTAACGGCAACCCCAACGAACCGGCACCGCACAAAGCCATTGTTGGACTGGAAGCTTTTGACAAAGTCGTGGATATCGACCAAAGCCCAATCGGCCGCACGCCCCGTTCCAATCCTGCCACCTATACCGGTTTATTTACTCCCATTCGTGAGTTATTCGCCGGTACCCAGGAGGCCCGTTCGCGGGGCTATACACCGGGACGATTCAGTTTTAACGTGAAAGGCGGTCGCTGCGAAGCGTGTCGCGGGGACGGCGTTATCAAAGTGGAAATGCATTTCCTGCCGGACATTTATGTACCATGCGATATTTGCAAGAGCAAACGCTACAATCGCGAAACGCTGGAAATCAAATACAAAGGCCGCAATATCTACGAAGTGCTGGAAATGACGGTGGAGGACGCACGTGAATTTTTTGATGCGGTACCGGTCCTTGCCCGCAAACTGCAAACGTTGATGGATGTGGGCCTGACTTATATTCGTCTTGGGCAAAGCGCCACAACATTATCCGGCGGTGAAGCGCAGCGCGTCAAACTGGCCCGTGAACTCTCCAAACGGGATACCGGCAGTACGCTTTACATCCTGGATGAGCCAACCACCGGCCTGCACTTTCATGACATTCAGCAATTGCTGGATGTTTTGCATAAACTGCGGGATCACGGCAACACCGTGGTAATCATTGAGCACAACCTGGATGTCATCAAAACCGTGGACTGGATTGTCGATTTGGGACCGGAAGGCGGTGACAAGGGCGGCACCATTGTCACGACAGGCACGCCGGAACAAGTAGCGGCTCACGATTCATCGTATACCGGTAAGTACCTGGCGCCAATGCTGGCGCGTGGAGAGAAAAGTCATTCAAATTCGACAGACACATCTAACGCCCGCCGGCAGACAATACAATCAGCTTAAGGTCCAGGCAACCTTGTTATCGACGGTCATCCAGTGATACAGCTCATCAACGGGCATGGGCCTGGCATAATAATAGCCCTGCACCTGATCACACCCCATTTGCTTCAGAAGACTGGCAGTGTCTCCATCTTCAACCCCTTCGGCGATAACCCGTAATCCGAAATTATGTCCCATATCGATAGTCGTACCGACGATCAATTTATCATCTTCATCCACGGCCATATCTTTGATAAAAGTCCGGTCGATCTTCATTTCGCTAACCGGAAAGCGTTTCAAATACGCCAGCGAGGAGTAGCCAGTACCATAGTCGTCAATGGAGATCTGCACGCCGAGATTGCTCAACTGGTTTAACAGGTTCAAACCCATTGCCGGGTCCTGCATCATGGCGCTTTCGGTTATTTCCAGAATCAACCGTTCCGCTTCAATATTGTTCTTCTGCAATAACATGCGTGTATACCCCACCAGCGAATCGTCTCTCAAGCTACACGCGGATATGTTTACCGCAATAGCGATATCCAGACCGGAATTTGAAAATGCCATCGCCTGGCGCATAGCATTGTTCAGGACCCATACCGTCAATGGCTTAATGATACTGCTTTGCTCTGCAATAGGGATGAATTCATTAGGCGGGATCAAGCCAAGCTTGGAGTGATTCCATCGCAGTAATGCTTCAACGCCGGACACCACCCCGGTCTTGATGTTAATCTTGGGTTGATAAACCAGGTAAAGCTCGTCGTCATTGATCGCCTTGCGCAATTCCGCGATTAGCGACAAACGCCGTGGATCATAGTTATCGATATCTTTTTCGTAAGTAATCAGCGGTTGGCTGCTCATTTTCGCCGTATGTAATGCTACTTCACCCTGGCGTACCATTTCCGTCGCATTAGTACTAAAGCGCGGGGCCAGCGCCACACCAACCTGAGTAGCAATATCCAGTACAATATTGGGCAACTCAAAAGGCGCTGACATGGCTGCCAGGATACGATGGGCAATGGAAATCGCTCGGGTTTCCGATTCAAGGTCATTAAGCACAACTACAAATTTCCCACCGGAATATTTGGCAACAAAAAATTCCTCGGCACTGCGCTCGCCATACGAAAGTTTTTCGACGCTGTCATTGATACGTTCGGCGGCAAGCTGCAAAATCCGATCACCTTGATCATACCCCAGCGATTTGGTGATATCGCCAAAGTTTTCCAGTGAAAAAACCAGTAGCGCGACAATTCGGTCGTCCACTTCCACGTTTCGAAGAACACTACGCAAGTAGTCAACGAGACTGGCAGTATTCGCCAGCCCGGTGAGTGCATCACGGCCACTGAGGTACTGCTTTTCCTGTGCCTGTTTCTGAAATTGTTCCAGTTGACGCGTCAACTCAACGATTTTTATATGGGGATTACCATACTCAGCACGGTGGTCAGTCTCAGCTTCCATCGGTGCATGGTTGGTTGCGGCATATCGCAATAAAAAATGCTCCACCAGCACTTTTACCCTGGTCACCACCTCGGTTTCGGTAAAAGGCCAGGAAATGATTTCTTTTGCTCCGACTGCAAGGGCATGTCTGGCCTTATCTGATTCCACGTACCGGGTAACAATTAAAATGGGAATATCGCGAGCACTGGTATCCTGGCGGATTTTTTTCAATATATTCAGGTCATCGCCTGCGGTGTTGTCGATATTAATAATCACCAGGTCCGGTGGGTTCTGTGAATCAACGTATTGCTCAACTTCGGCGGGCTTCACGGTCGAAACTCGTGAAAATTGATGCTTATACAGGATATTTTTTAGTGCCAATACATTAACGAGGTCATTGTCAATGAGAGTGATACCGGCATTAAAAACTTGCTCTTTGCTTATCACGAAGTCTTCCCCAAAGTTTGCCGAAAATACGGCGTGCGAGT
>JASFMT010000420.1:0-4102 GCA_050117455.1 Gammaproteobacteria bacterium
TCTACGGTAATTACCAGTCCCTGCGTACAGGTTGCCTGGATATTAATACGGTGTTCCGCCCATTTGCATGCGTTGTCGAGAATATTGCCCATCATTTCATGAAAGTCTTCCCGGTCCATATTGCAACGGCAGTCATCAGGGATTGTGAGTTTTAAGTCAAGATTTTTGTCGCGGTACATGGACTCGAGGGATTTTACCAGTGCTGTTATTTCCGGTTTTAATTCGGTTTGCCGCGTACCCACCACCGTACCAGCGAGCCGGGCGCGTTTCAGTTCGCGGTCAATGATCTGTTGAATGGTTTTAATATGTTGCTGTAATTCATCGCGAAGCCCGGGCTTTTGTTGAATAGACGGATCATCTATCAATTGCCATAACAACGTTAACGGTGCTTTGAGTGCGTGAGCCAGGTTGCCTGTCGCGCGACGGGACCTTTCCAGCCGTTGGCGAAATGCCGTGACCCGGACGTTGATTTCATGAACTAACGCGTGGACCTCCCGGGGTACCTGTTCGTTGAGGTTGTCAATCAAACCATGTTCCAGTTTGGCGAGATCATCCCGTGTAGCGTCTAACGGACGAAGACTGCGTTTAATGATATAAACCTGAACTGACACCAGTATGATCAGGATGAATAACGAAATGCCCGCATGGGCCATGAGCAGGTTGTCGATTTGCCGTGTAATCACGGTTACATCTTCGGCGACTGTGACGTCAATGGTATTCCCCTGTTTGCGATACGTGCCACTGACTAAAAGCAGGTCTTGATCCTGGGGGCCATTCGCATGACGTGTTTGAAAATCACCGGCCTGGGTTGCCATAAAGGGCAGTGTTTCGTCCCACAGTGAGCGGGACCTCAGTGTCTTTCCATTGAACCGCATTGCATAGTAATAACCGGAGAATACTTTTGAAAAGACCGGATCGATGCGGCGTCGATCCAAAGTGGGTTCAGTAGCCGGCGAAAAGGTGAGTGCAGCCACCAGCGTATCGGCGGTGCGCATCAACCGTGAGGCAATGTACTGATCGCTGATGCGTTGAATGGAAGTTGCGATAACGACCCACTGGATAACTAACAATATAATTAATGAAACCAACAGGCCGGTTGCCAGCCGGGTCTGTATGGATTTCATTGGCGGGACCCGTGGAATATGTAACCCTGGCCACGGCGGGTTTCAATGATGTCTTGCCCCAGGAGTTTGCGCAGTCGCTTTACGTAGACTTCGATGACGTTGCTGTCCTTGTCGGAATCGTAGTCATAGACGTGCTCGGTGAGTACGGTCTTTGATAAAATTTTGCCGGGATGATGCATAAAATAACGCAACAAGCGAAACTCGGTGCCGGTCAACCCGTGTTCATTGCCCTGAGCATCTGTCGCCCGTTGTGTTTCTTCATCTAATGTAATATTGCCTTCGCGCAGGGTACCCGTTGTTTGCCGATGGGTTCTTTTCAGCAGGGCGTTAATGCGCGCCACCAGTTCTTCGTTGTGAAAGGGCTTGCCAACATAATCGTCGGCACCGGCTTTAAAGCCGTCAACCCGTTCGTGCCAGGCATCCCGTGCGGTCAGTATAACGACGGGTATATTGATGTTATCGTGACGCCAGTTTTGTAGCACCTCAAGGCCGGGGCGTTGTGGCAAGCCGAGGTCCAGTACAGCGGCATCATAGGATTCAGTACGTCCCAGTATCTCGCCATCCACACCGTTATCAGCAAGATCAACGGCGAATCCCTGGTGTTCCAGCTCCTTTTTCAGCGCCGGACCGAGACTGGGATCATCTTCAACAACCAGCAAGCGCATGGTTTAATCGTCCTGCTCACTGGAGATCAACGATCCCGTTGCCGCATCAACTTTCACTTCCCAAACTTTGCCTTTACTATCCACCAGTTCGATTTCGTAAACATAGCGGTTGTGTTTTTCTTCCAGTTCCACTTCCATGACGCGTCCCGGATGCGCCTGTGTTACCGTACCCAGAATCTTGTCCAGCGATAAAATGCGGCCCTGATCACGCAAAGCCTGCGCTTTGTTCTGGTCAATATCTTCGTCCGCCCT
Source organism: Gammaproteobacteria bacterium (assembly GCA_050117455.1). Taxonomy (GTDB): domain Bacteria; phylum Pseudomonadota; class Gammaproteobacteria; order SZUA-152; family SZUA-152; genus JAKEGK01. Next base: position 2,042 of record JASFMT010000420.1, read on the forward strand.
GACAGCGGATACCAGCAGTAACCCGAATAAAAGCCCGTATTTAATTGTCTTCAGCATGATATAACCGGTAAAAAATCTCTGACCCTTGAATCATACACGCCAAATTACAGATCGTCATTAGTCATCCCAGTGACCGAATCCCGGAATGTTAATGTGGCGCTCACTGAAAGAACCCTGTTTGGCGTGCTGATGGCAGGCATTGCAGTGGCTAAGACTGGCGACTTTGTCGTTGGCCTTGACCAACCGCGCGGGTATCTCGTCGTGTTCGTGTCTGAAATAACGCAAGTCTGTGATCCGCATCGGTGCCGACTCCATTGACAGTGAGCGCATAATTTTTTGTGACCGCCGATTGGTGGACTTGTCGGCGCTGTTGTCTGTTAAGTAACTTTGCAGTTCCTGCCTGGTGTCAGTGCCAAGTTCAGCATTGTCACCAAAATGGTCGTCGAGCTGGTTCAGGATTTTGTTCCATGAACGGGCAGGCAACAGTCCCGGTGGGTAAGCAAAATGGCAGCTGCCGCATTCGTCGGCATAGAGTGCATTCGTCACCGGTGCTACCCCGGGTTGTCCCTTTAAAATCGCATATTCGTCGTCATCGTCGCCGAAAGAAACCCCGCAGACCAGCACCAGTGCGCTAATTGCTGACATTGACAAAATATAGCTACGTTTCATAATTTTCACCTCTCTATAAAATAGTTCGCTATTGCGGCCATCCCGTTACAAAAACGCTAGTTGGCCCGTTTAAACCCGTTAATCATGGAGCGCACCAGGTTTTCCCGGTGGATCAAACTTTCCAGTACCACGCCGGCAACATGAATCACCACCAGGAACATCGTGAAGTTTGCAAAGAATTCATGAATTTCTTCCAGCGGATTTTCCCAGGCGGCGCCGTTGGATGCGAAGGTTGAAGCGAGTGGCCCGGCATTTTCGGCGGCACCATATAGCGCAATGCCTGTGAATGTCGTGATCACCAGGCTCACCATCAATGAAATAATCATTAAGCCACCGGCGGGGTTATGCCCGATATAGCGTTTGGCACGTAACAAAAATGCATCCTTCGCATAACCAAAGGCAGTATGCGGTGAAGTGACAAAGTCGCTAAAGCGGGCGTGAGGTGTACCAATAAAACCCCATATGACACGTATCAGTATTGCCGCGCCGACAACATAACCCGCCCATGAATGTAACAGCAGGAAATCATCTTCAGTGACAAACGCAACGAGAAAAGAGCCTACGAGAAGCCAGTGAAATGAGCGGACCAGCGGGTCCCATACCTTGATTTGGTTGTCAGTTTGCATAATGTGCCTCACAGATTCTCTTTAAATGTTGCGGAAAGTCTAGGCCGCCAAACTGAATTCACGCTGAAACAATCATTAAGGCGATATTATGAGTAGGGGGCGCTGCATTCGGCGGCTGAGATTTTGTCGGTTTGAATTGTAACCTGCTGTTTATTAATATTAATTTTGTTGTCAAAATTGGGGTATAACCCTGTTCTTTTAACGGATTTGGACGATAACCTAAGAGTGGTTGAGCCAGTGTCATGGTTGGCGACGCAAGGCTCAGATAAGCAATGAGACTGTCCAAATCGACGTTATTCGTGAAAAACCGCCCTTACATAGAACCCTCCATCCGCACCATTGCCGGCATGTTCCTGATATTCTGCGGTGTAGTGGCCTATATCCGTCCTGACCTGCAAATCTTCTGGCTTGGCTTTTTGTTTTTTGTTGCTGTTAATCTTTTTCAATCCGGATTAACTCGTTTTTGTTTAATGGAAAAATTACTTAAGCGGCTGGGCTTTCGCAGCGAAATGGACGAGATTCGCGATATGGCGTTGCACGATGCATTAACGCAACTGCCCAATCGCGTGTTGCTGGAGGATCGGGCGGAAATCGCCATTGAGCAGGCAAAACGCAATAACAGGAAAGTCGCTGTGTTGTTTATTGACCTGGATAATTTCAAGCAGATCAACGATATTCAGGGGCATAAGGTGGGCGATCATCTGCTCATTGAAGTTAGTGCGGCGCTGAAACAGAAAATGCGTCCTTACGATACCCTGGCCCGCTG